>JALDXR010000533.1:0-3094 GCA_032154865.1 Nocardioidaceae bacterium | reverse complement strand
CGATGGGTCGTTATGCCCTAGTCGGCCCGATGCGACGTGCCATAGTTTTCCTCTCGGGGTGAGGGGAAGACGGCGGATGACTCAGGTAAAGGATTCGATCTCCAGATCCGAGGGTCTGGGCTTGGCCGCGATGGGCCTTGCGGTGCTGGTGATCGCCAACGACTTCACAGCACTGTCGATCGCGCTGCCGGCCATCGAGCAGGACCTCGACTCGGACGTCACCACGACGCAATGGGTGATCAACGGCTATGCGCTCGTGTTCGGCATCCTGATCGTGACGGGTGGACGCCTGGCCGACATGTACGGCCGGCGGCGGATCTTCTTCATCGGATCGGCGATCTTCGCCGTCTTCTCGGTCCTGGCCGGATTGGCGGACGACGTCTGGCTGCTTCTCGCGTCGCGCGGGATCATGGGCATCGGCGGCGCGATGATGTGGCCGGCCATCCTCGGCATGACCTACTCGATCGTGCCGCGCAGCCGAGCCGGGATCGCCGGCGGGCTGATCCTGGGAATGGCGGGCTTCGGGAACGCGGTGGGCCCGTTGCTGGGCGGCGTGCTGACCGACCTGGCCAGCTGGCGCTGGATCTTCTTCCTCAACCTGCCGATCGCCGCCTTCGCCGCGTTCGTCACCTGGCGGGTCGTTCCCGCGACGAAGGTCGAAGACGCCGAGCGACGGCTCGACTACGGCGGCATCGTCGCTCTGTCCGTCGCGCTGATGGCGCTGTTGGTGGCGCTCGATCTCGGCTCCGACGAGGGCTGGACCGATCCGGTCATTCTCGGGCTCTTCGCGGTCGCCGCCATCGGCCTCGTAGCCTTCGGCCTCATCGAGCGGGAGGTCGGCGACCGGGCACTCGTGCCCAAGGACGTGATGCAGAACCAGGCCTTCTTCACCGCCGGCCTGGCGACGCTTCTGATGTCGGCGATCTTCTTCGCCGCACTGCTCTACCTGCCGCAGTTCATGACGAAGGAGCTCGGATTCTCTCCGATCGAGGCGGGGCTGGGCCTGCTGCCGATGATGTGCCTGTTCGCGCTGGCCTCGTTCGTGGCGGGACCGCTCTACTCGCGGGTGGGGCCGAAACTGATCGTCTCGCTGGGCGCCACCTGCCTGGTGGTCGGGATGTTCCTGCTGTCCTTCGTCGACACCATTGACGCCTACCAGGGACTCGTCATCGGCATGATCGTGGTGGGCACCGGAATCGGGCTCTTCTATTCCTCGATCACGACGGTGGCGATCACGGCGCTCGACGAGTCCCGCGCGAGTCTGGGCGGCGCCATCATCTACATGTTCCAGATCGGTGGCGGGGCAGTTGGGCTCGGCCTGAACACCGCTTTGGTGGTGACGGCATCGAGTCTGGCCGACGGCATCTCGGTGGCCTTCCTGGTCGACACCGTACTGGCGCTGTGTGGTCTCGTGGTGGTGCTCCTGTTCGTCGGCGGGCAGGTCGACGAGGAGCGGATTCGCGGCATGATGCACCACCACCGCGCGCACGCCTGACAGCAGAGGGCGCCGAGAGCGACCTCTCTACTTGCCCGGTCCGCCGAGCGACCAGAGCCGCTGGTCGTCCCACGCTCCGGTGATCACCACATCGGGGTCATGACCGCGGGCATCGGCGAGCCTCGACGCCAGGACCTGGAGCCGCGCGGTCAGCGGGAGCTGGGCGAGCAGCGGGTCGAGCTCCGCATCGATCGAGACGTCGTGCACGGTCACGCCCTCGGCCCCGGCGGCCTCGCCGACGGCACCGACCAGGCCGTCGTCGTCGGCCGCCGGCTGCAACAGCACCAGCTCGTCGCCGGAGCCGAGGGGTACGGCGCTGCCGTGCAGCAGGTACTCGGCCTCGTAGCCGTCGGCATGCACCCGGGCGGCCTCCCGGAGCTTCAAGGCTCCCTCGCGGGCCGTGATCGCGGCCGGCCCGGCACCGGTCAGCACCACCGCGCCCCGGCCGGACACCTCTGGCGGCGGCGCCTTGACGGCGTCGGCGACCGCATCCACCGCCCTGGACAATGTGTCGTCGGTGAACTCCGGAGCGCCCAGCCCGCCGGCGATCCTGGCCAGCGTCAGCAGGACGGCGGTGTAGCTGAACGTGTAGGTCTCGGCCTGCTCCCGTGGCGCGACGCGTAGCGCGTCCGGCCAGTCCGCGGTGGCTCCGGTCAAGGCGATCAACCTCGCCGTACCCGAGAGCAACACCTGATCGCGTACGGTGCGCGCGAAAGCGGTCTCACCGGTATGCGAGATCACGATCACCGCGTGGTCCCGCCAATCTGCCTCCCGAGCCGCCGTCGCCGAGGACCACCAACTCGCGTCGATGCCGCAGCGACGCAGCATCCACGCGCCGAGCTCGGCGGCGTGCTGGCTGGTGCCGGTGCCGACCAGATCGACCCGCTGGACCTGACGCAGCGCCTCGGTCACGGGCTCGATGTCGACCGTGAGCGACTCGCGCAGCACGGCGGGCTCCCGATCCAGAGCCTCCTCGAGATAGGTCACGGCGACGCCGTCAGATCACCGGGCCTTCGGACTGCTCCTCGAAGGTCTCGTGCTCCAGCAGGTGCAGGATCGGCACCTTCAGCTTCCGCCGCGCCCGCGACGTCCAGTCGACGTGGAAGAACTCCTTCACGACGTGCGGCTCGGTCAGGATGATCGCCTCGGACGCCTTGTGCTCCCCGACCATGGCGGCGAGGGTCTCGATCGGGTCGCGGTTGGTGCATCGGCCGTCGGCGTGGTGTCCGGTGGCCGTGAGCAGCTCGATGGTCGCCGCCATGCTGCGCCGGGCCGAGTCCTCGCACTCGTTCTGGAGGCGGACCAGTTCCTCGCCGGACATCGGCGCGGTCGGCGGCACGAACTCGGGCCCGAGGAGGGAGCCCATCGAGCTCTCCATCCGGGCGGCGGCCTCCTCGACCGGCAGGACCACGTGATAGCCCACGGTGTCCTCGATGTCTTCGTGCAGGCTGGCCACCTGCTGCGCATCTAGCTCGGTGAGCTGGCGCTCGATCAGTAGGACCACGTCATACATGAGCATCACGCTCCTGCCTCAAGCGTACGAACGGCGCCGATCGGTGACAATGGCGCCATGCGTCTTCCGGTCATGCCGCCAGTGCC
>JALDXR010000077.1:0-10521 GCA_032154865.1 Nocardioidaceae bacterium | reverse complement strand
TCGGGGACGGCTACCGTAGAGCCGGTGCGAGTGGCTACCTGGAACGTGAACTCGGTCAAGCAGCGACTGCCTCGGTTGTTGCCCTGGCTCGACCAGCGCAAGCCCGACGTCGTATGTCTGCAGGAGACGAAACTCGCCGACGATCAGTTCACGGCGCTGCTCGGCGAGGAGCTCGACCAGCGCGGCTACCAGGTCGCCCTCTACGGCGAGCCCCGCTGGAACGGCGTCGCGATCCTTTCGAAGGTCGGTCTCGACGACGTCGTACTCGGGCTCGAGGGCGGTCCGGGCTTTCCCGATCCGGAGGCACGGGCGGTCGCGGCCACCTGCGACGGGGTGCGGGTGCACTCGGTCTACGTGCCCAACGGTCGCGAACCCGACTCCGAGCACTATCACTACAAGCTGGCGTGGCTCGCCTCGTTGCGGGAGACGGTGGACGCCGGTCCCGACGCCGTCATGGTGTGCGGCGACATGAACATCGCACCGACCGATGCCGACGTCTTCGACCCCGTGGCCTACGTGGGCCAGACCCATGTGACCGGACCCGAGCGGGCGGCACTCGCCGAGCTCCAGGGCGTCGGCCTGGACGACGTCGTACGCGATCGCTGGCCCGACCAGACGTTCTTCACCTACTGGGACTACCGCGCCGGCATGTTCCACCAGGACCTGGGGATGCGGATCGACCTGGTGCTGGCTTCGGCGCCGGTGTCCGAGCGGGTGCAGGCCGCCTGGGTCGATCGGCACGCCCGCAAGGGCAAGGGCCCGAGCGACCATGCTCCGGTGATCGTCGACCTCGACGAGGCTCCCGACGGCAACATCGGGCCGGTCGTGCCACCGCCGTCGGCACCGGCCCGAGGCGGCAAGGTCAAGCTGCCGCAGTCGCCCTGACCGCCGGGCTCGAGGGAGTACGTACGCTGGCCGGTGTGATCGACCTGGACCGCGCGGGCGCGCTGGTCGCCGACGCCTCGCGGGTCACCGTGCTGACCGGCGCCGGGATCTCCACCGACTCGGGAATCCCGGACTTTCGCGGACCGCAGGGGCTGTGGACGAAGAATCCCGGCGCCCAGGCGATGTTCAGCATCGACAGCTACCTCGCCGACCGGGACGTCCGGGTCCGGGCCTGGCGCAGTCGGCGCGACCATCCGGCCTGGACGGCCAAGCCCAACGACGGCCATCGGGCGCTGGTCGAGCTGGAGCGGCAGGGCCGACTGAGCGCGATCGTCACGCAGAACATCGACGGGCTGCACCAGGCCGCCGGGTCCTCGCCGGTCCTGGTGCACGAGATCCACGGCACGATCTGGGAGGCGGTCTGCATGACCTGCGCCCGACGGGTGCCGATGGCCGACGTGCTGGCCCGGGTCGACGCCGGCGAGGACGACCCGCCGTGCTCCGAGTGCGACGGCATCCAGAAGTCGGCCACCATCTCGTTCGGCCAGTCGCTCGACCGCGACGTACTCGACGCGAGCGTGGACGCGGCTCGCCGGTGCGACCTCTTCCTCGCGGTCGGCAGCTCACTGCAGGTCCAGCCCGCCGCCTCCTTGTGCGGCGTCGCGATCGAGACCGGGGCGCCGCTCGTCGTGGTCAACGCCGAGTCGACGCCTTATGACCGGGCGGCCGCCGCCGTGATCCGAGAACCGATCGGCGCCGCTCTCCCACGGCTGGTCGCCGCGGAGTCTGTCGGTGACCGCTCGTAGGCTGTCGCCATGGCCACCTGGGACGACGTGCGCCGGATCGCGAACGCCCTTCCCGAGACCAGCGAACGGTCGGGCGAGGCGGTTCAGTGGCGGGTCAAGGACAAGCTCTTCGCCTGGGAGCGACCACTACGGGCCGCCGATCTCGCCGAGCTCGGCGACCAGGCGCCGTCCGACCCGCCGCTCGCCGCCCGGGTCCCCGATCTGGGCGCGCGGGAGGCACTGCTGGCCGACGCCCCCGACATCTACTTCGCGACCGCGCATTTCGACGGCTATCCGATCGTCCTGGTCCATCTGGACCGGATCGGCCGCGCCGAGCTCGAGGAGCTGCTGACCGAGGCGTGGCTGGCCCGGGCTCCCAAACGAATCGTGAACGCCTACCTCGCCGGACCGGACTGAGCCCGGTCGCGGCTCGGCAGCGATAGGCTGGGTACGTGTCGGCGAGCTGTTCTACCCCAGGCTCGAGATGACGGAAGAGCCCGAGCCCATCACTTCGGCTGAGCCCTATGGCATCCTCGCCATCGCGTCGTCCGCCGGAGGTATCACCGCGCTCGGGCGCGTGCTGGGGGGCCTCCCGGTGGACTTTCCGGTGCCGATTCTCGTCGTTCAGCACCTGGATCCGCGGCACGAGACGATCATCGCCGAGGTGATCGGGCGGCGAACCAGACTGTCCGTCAAGCTGGCGGCCGAGGCAGAGCAGGCCGAGTCGGGGAAGATCTACATCGCGCCGCCGAACCGGCATCTCCTCGTGGGCTCCGGAGGTTTCATGTCTCTGACGAGCAGCGAGCTGGTCCACTTCGTCCGACCCTCCGCCGACCTGCTCTTCGAGTCGGTGGCGGCGACCTACGGACCTCGAGCCCTGGTGTGCGTGCTCACCGGGACGGGCAGTGATGGGACGATGGGGGCAAGCGCGATCAAGTCGCGGGGTGGCACGGTGATCGTGGAAGATCCGGAGCGAGCCGAGTTCAAGGGCATGCCGGAGTCCGTCGTCGCCTCCGGCTCGGTCGACTTCGTCTTGCCGTTGGAGGAGATTGCCGACGTGATCTGTGGATTGGTGGAGGCCAAGCGCTCATGACCAAGGACGCCGAGAAGTCGGCGAACACCGAGAAGATCGAGAAGGCCACGGGAATCGACAACACCCCGAACCAGGGCCTCGAGGACCTTCTCGAGTTCATCCGCGACTCCCGCGGCTTCGCCTTCACCGGATACAAACGGTCGTCGCTCGGTCGGCGAATCCGCAAGCGTATGACCGACGTCGGGACGGATGACTTCGTCGACTATCGGGACCGCCTCGAAAGCAGTGCCGAGGAGTTCCGCCACCTGTTCGACACGATCCTGATCAACGTCACCGGATTCTTCAGAGACGCCGAGGCGTGGGCCTACCTGCAGTCGGACGTCCTGCCCGAGATCGCTGCCAACGTCGATCCGGACGAGGAGATCCGGGTGTGGAGCGCGGGTTGCTCGAGCGGTGAGGAGGCCTACTCCCTGGCGATCGCCTTCGCCGAAGTGCTCGGCACCGACACCTATCTCAGCCGGGTGAAGATCTACGGAACCGATGTCGACGAGGAGGCACTCCGCGACGCGAGGAGCGGGCTCTACTCGGCCAACGCGCTCAAGGGCTTGCCCGAGGACCTTCGCAAGAAGTACTTCGAGCCCAACGGCAACCTGTTCGCCTTCCGCCAGGACATGCGCCGCCGGGTGATCTTCGGCCGGCACGACATCACCGCGGACGCGCCGATCTCGCGGCTCAACCTGCTGGTGTGCCGTAACACCATGATGTACTTCAACGTCGAGACCCAGTCGCAGATCATCGACCGGTTCCACTTCGCGTTGCAGGACAGCAGCCATCTGTTCCTCGGCAAGGCCGAGATGCTGCTGTCGGACGGCAACCGCTTCGAGGCCGTCAACATGCGGCAGCGGATCTTCCGTCGGCGGCCCGGCGAGGCGTTTGCGGCGAACCACGCGGCGACGATCAAACTCTCGACAATGGCCGCCGCGACCAGCCTCTCAGGACCGCATCGGAAGCGATCGCTCGGCGATCTCGCCGTCGAGGAAGCGCCCTTCGGGATGCTCTGGGTCGATATCGACGGTCTCGTCTCCGGCCTCAACGGCCAGGCGCGCACGATGTTCGGCTTGAGCTCACACGACATCGGCCGACCGCTGCGGGATCTCGAGATCTCCTATCGGCCGGTCGAGCTTCGTTCGCTCATCGAGCGCGCCTACGCGGAGCGTCGCGTCGTACGCGTCACCGGCATCGAGCGGGTTCTGGGGTCGGACGACATCCAGTACCTCGATCTCCACGTGCAGCCGCTGTGGGACGGCGACGGCATGTCGGCCGGCGTCATGATCATGTTCATCGACTCGACCGTCGCGACCCGGCTGCAGCGCGAGGTCAAGCGAAATCGCGAGGAGCTGGAGACCGCCTACGAGGAGCTCCAGTCGACCAACGAGGAGTTGGAGACGACCAACGAGGAGCTCCAGTCCAGCATCGAGGAGTTGGAGACGACCAACGAGGAGCTTCAGTCGACCAACGAGGAGTTGGAGACGACCAACGAGGAGCTCCAGTCTGGCAACGAAGAGCTCGAGACCATGAACGAGGAGATGCGGGCGCGCACGACCGAGCTCGATGAGGCGCGTACTTTCCTCGAGGGCGTGCTGTCCAGCGTCGCAGCGGCGGTCGTCGTGCTCGACGCCGAGCTGCTCGTGCGGAGCTGGAACCGTGGGGCGGCCGACTTGTGGGGGCTGCGGACGGAGGAGGTTCAGAATCGGGGGTTCTTCACGCTGGACTTCGGTCTCCCGACCGACGACGTTCGCGTCGTCGTCCAGCGCTGTCTCGAAACCGGGCGGCGAGCCGGCCCGATCGAGGTGGAAGCGATCAATCGGATCGGACGCACGATCACGTGCTCGGTGAGCTGCTCTCCGCTCGACGGACCGAACGGCGGCCTGGTGCTGCTGATCGAGGACGTCAGCCGGAGCCGGAACTAGCGCCGTCGCCCTTCGGTGCGAGTTGCTCGTCGGAGAGCTGACCCTGGACGACCTCCTCCGCGACCGCGCTGAGGCGGTGTCCGTTGCGGCGAGCGTGGCCACGGAGAGCCTCGAACGCATCGTCGGGCGTGATGGTGCGCCACGCCGCGACGATGCCCTTGGCCTGCTCGATGACTACTCGGCTGTGGAGCGCCCGTTGCAATTGCTCCACTCGGCGTTGGCTTTGTCGATAGGTGCGCTGGTGACTGAGGCCGATGGCGGCAGCCTCGGTCACGATGCCGATCAGCCCGAGCTGAACGTTGTCGCTCGATTGCTGAGCAGGAGCGAGCACGCAGACCGCACCGAGCGTCTCGGCGCGGCGGCGCAGGGGGTAGGCGCTCACTGAGGCGAAGCCGGCCTCTCGCGCGGCCGGCCCGAATCTTGGCCAGCGGGCGTCCACAGTGTCGAGGGTCTGCTGCCGGAGCTGTTGTCCGGTGCCGTGACTCGTCGTGCACGGTCCCTCTTTGATTCGGGACTCCACCGACACCAGATCCCGCATCCGCGCGCTGCTCGCCGCAGCGGTGGTCAGGCTTCCAGTGTCGGTGGTGACCAGAAGACCGATCTCTGCCGGTGAGACGAGCTCGGAAAGCCGTCGGGTCAGAATGTTGAGGTAGGCAGACTCGCGCACGTCGAGACTGTCGGCGAGTTCGATCATGACGTCGGCGAGCCAGGTTTCTCGTTGCTCCATGACGCTCATCCCCCTCCTTCCCACACTGCTTATCGGGACTATACGCCCGTACGTCGACCAATCGAGCACAGCGATCCCCATGAGGCGTACATTGGCAGCATGCCGTCACGAGACGTGGCGAGAGTGAAGGTCGTCGAACTCAGGCAACGCGCACTCGGTGAGCGCCAGCGGGCCGCGCGGGCTGCGGCGATCGCTGCCGAATACGAAGCTCGTCGAGCGCTGACAAAGAACTCGCTGCAGCCGCTCCGGGTCCGGATGGCCGATCTTCATCGGCGCCTGGAGGCCCGGCATCTCGAGGCGGCGAGACTGCAGGAGCTGCATGCTTCGCGCCTGGAGATGTGGGCCCGCCGACGCGACCCGGTCACCGCGTGGCCGACGTTCATCGAGGCGGTGGCCTCCGCGGTCGGAGGCGGGAGCACGGCGGTCATCATGCTCGGCAGCGAGGGTGTGGAGACGCTGGTGGCGGCGTCAGACCGCACCGCCCGGCTCGCTCACGATGTCGAGTTCGTCATGGGCGAAGGACCGGCACACGATGTGGCGGCCAGCAACCTGACGGTCCGAGCACAGGGGGACGCTCTGGTCGAGCGTTGGCCCCGCTTCGGGCCGATCGTCGCCGATCACGGTGTGGGCTCGTTGATCAGCCTCCCGCTGCGACAGGAACCCGGCGGCTGCCTCGGAGCGCTGTCCATCTATGCCGCGACGGCGACGGTTCCGGCCAACATCGCGGCGACCTCGGTCCGGGTCGCGGACGCGCTCACGCACACGGTGCTCAACGTGCCGGGGACAGTAGCGGACGACGAGATTCCGGCCGTTCCGATGTTCGACGAGTCGGACTTCCTCGCGAAGGTCCACCAGGCCGCTGGCATGGTGTCGGTTCAGCAGTCCTGTGAGACCGATGACGCGGTCGCGATGCTTCGGGCCCGGGCCTTCGCCGACGGCCTGCCGTTGGAAACCCTGGCCGACCACGTGATCCACGGCGACGTACGCATCTAGGGCGGCGCGGGTACATTCGGCCCGTGATCCAGGAGTCAGCGACACTCGCCATCAACAGCCGCATCCGGGCCAAGCAGGCGGCTGGGGAGCCGGTGCTCCATCTCGGGTTCGGCGAGGCCGGACTGCCGGTGCTTCCCGTCGTGACCGAGGTGCTCGCGTCGGCCTCAGGACGCAACGCCTACGGCTCGGTGGCAGGCGCCCTCGATGCCCGACGGGCGGCCGCCGGCTATCTCGGCCGCCGCGGCCTCCCGACCGATCCGGATCAGATCGTTCTCGCGCCGGGCAGCAAGCCGCTGTTGTTCGGGCTCGTGGCGGCCATGCCCGGTGACGTGGTGCTGCCGTGCCCGTCGTGGGTCAGCTACGCCGCGCAAGCCGCGTTGATGGGCGACGAGTGCTCTCGGTGCCGGTTCCCGAGTCCGCCGGTGGCGTTCCCGATCCGATGCTGCTCGACGAGACGGTCGGTCAGGCCCGCCGCGATGGTGCCGATCCGCGGATCCTGGTCGTGACGATGCCCGACAACCCGACCGGTACGGTGCCGCCGGGCGACCTGATCGAGGCGGTCTGCGAGGTCGCGCAACGCCACGATCTGATCATCGTGTCCGACGAGATCTATCGCGACCTCGCCTGGCCCGGACACGACGTGGTGAGCCCGGCCAGTCTGGCTCCGGGCCGAACCGCCGTCACCTCCGGGCTCAGCAAGGCGATGGCGCTCGGTGGCTATCGCATCGGATTCGCCCGGCTGCCCGACGGTGAGCTGGGAGAACGGTTGCGACCGGATCTGGTGGGCGTCGCGAGTGAGGTGTGGTCCAGCCTGGCGGCGCCGATGCAGGCGGTTGCCGCGTACGTGCTTGACGAGCCCGACGAGGTCGTCGACCACGTACGCGTCGGCCGGCGGCTGCATCAGACGGTCGCGACCGCCGTACATCGGGAGTTCGTCGCGATCGGGGCCGATTGCCGTCCGCCGTCGGGCGCGTTCTACCTGTATCCCGACCTGTCGAGCCTGCGGCCGCGACTTGCCGAGCGCGGGATCTCCTCCGGGATGGAGCTCACCGACCTGCTGCTCGACGAGTACGGCGTCGGGGTCCTCGCCGGTGAGGCGTTCGGCGACGATCCGAAGGCCTGGCGATTCCGGGTCGCCACCAGCCTGCTCTACGGCCGGACCGACGAGGAGCGATGGCAGGCGTTGCGGGCCGCCGATCCAGTCGACCTCCCCTGGATCGCCGACGCGCTGGCCCACCTGCGCCGAGCCCTGACCGCCCTCGCTGCCTAGCCGGACCGGCTCGGTGCTTCAACCGCTCGAGCCCTGATCCCTTGTCGGGGGCCGTTCCGGGGCGAACCCGATGTGGTGCCGCCGGTGCGCTTGGCAGGCTCGGCGACGATGTCAACGTCTCTCGCTCCCACCGACGCCGCACCGCGCTCTCGGCCGGCCCGATCCCGGACCTGGCGGATCATCCGACGGGTCCTGATCGTGCTGGCCGCGCTGCTGCTGATCGTGGCCGGCCTGTTCGGGTACGCCTGGTACACCGCGCCGGTCGACACGGTGGGCAAGGTGCCGTTCGAGCAGCCGTTGGCGATCCCGCCGCTCGCGGAGTCGCAGGTGGACGACGACGGGCGCCGGGTCTTCGACCTCACCGCGCAGCAGAGCACGACCGAGTTGGTGCCGGGCACGTCGACCGAGACCTGGGGCTACAACGGCGGTTATCTCGGGCCTACCATGCGTGCCGAACGCGGCGAGGAAGTGATCGTCAGCGTCACGAACGACCTCGACGAGACGACCTCGGTGCATTGGCACGGCATGCACCTGCCGCCGGAGATGGACGGCGGACCGCACCAGCCGATCGCGCCGGGGGAGACCTGGTCACCGACGTGGACGATCGACCAGCCCGCCGCGACGCTGTGGTATCACCCCCATCCGCACGGCGAGACCGAGGACCACATCTACCGCGGCCTGGCCGGCATGTTCATCCTCGAAGACCCCGACCTGCCGGCGGCGCGGCAACTGCCCCACGAATACGGCGTCGACGACATCCCCGTCATCGTCCAGGACAAGCGGTTCGACGACGGCGAGCTGACCTACGGTCGGCCGTGGTTCAGCAGTACGGGACGGCTCGGCGACACGTTGCTGGTCAACGGCACGTACGGCCCGTACCTCGACGTCACGACCGAACTGGTCCGGCTCCGGCTGCTCAACGCCTCGACCGCGCGGGTCTACGACTTCGGCTTCTCCGACAACCGTGAGTTCGACGTCGTCGCGACCGACGGCGGACTGCTGCCGGGCCCGGTGGCGGTGAACCGGATGCCGCTGTCGCCCGGCGAGCGCGCCGAGATCGTCGTCCGCATGGAGCCGGGCGAGCAGGTCGAGCTGCGGTCGTACCCGCCCGACCTCGGCGCCGACTTTCTGACCGAGCGGTTCGACGGCGGGTCCGACCGGTTCGACGTCCTGCAGCTGCGTGCGGCGGACGAGCTCCAGACGTCGCCGGAGCTCCCGGACTCGCTCGCCCCGGCCCCGGACCTGCTGGCCGATGCCGGCAATCTCGACACGACCGGCGAGTTCGTGCTGTCCGGCCGGACGATCAACGGCCAGAAGATGGACATGGGTCGCATCGACACCACCGTCGAGGTGGACCGGACCGAGATCTGGGCGATCACCAACCGGGACGGCAGCGTCCACAACTTCCACGTCCACGACACGCAGTTCCAGATCGTCGACGTCGACGGCCGATCACCACCGCCGGAGTTCGCCGGCTGGAAGGACACCGTGCTGCTGCGGTCCAACACCACGACTCGGATCGCCCTCCGGTTCAGCGACTACACCGACCCGGACGTGCCGTACATGTATCACTGCCATCTCCTCTTCCACGAGGACCAGGGCATGATGGGCCAGTTCGTGGTCGTCGGGCCTGGCGAGTCCGCGGGCGACGTGGACCACGGGGCGCACGCCGGGCACTGAGGGGGCTGAGTCAGAGCGGGTGGCCGGTCAGGTGACGACGAGCCGACGCCGCCCGCACCGGGTGAGTGCTCGCCGGTACGGTCGATTGTGGAGGTTTCCAGTCCGTGACGACGAACGTGACGCCCCAGCTGCTGAGCAGCGACGCGGAGCGCGAGACCCCGGTCGAGACGGCCGCAGCCGACACAGCCGCGGTCGGGATGCAGGCGTTCGCCCATCGGTTGTTGTCGGAGCATCCGGAGTTGTTCGTGGGACCGAACGCGGTGCTGTCGCCGGCGAGCATCGGCACGGCGTTCGCGATGCTGCGGGTCGGCGCCGAGGGGGAGACGGCGACGCAGATCGACGCCGTGCTCGGCTTCCCTGCCACCGGCCTCGGCGCGGCGTACAACTTCCTGACCGACCAGTGGACGACGACAGGCGACGATGGTCCCGAGCTCGCGATCGCCAACTCGCTGTTCGTACGGAAGGGCTTCGGGCTCGACCCGGACTTCCTCGATGCACTGGCCCGCGACTTCGGCGCCGGCGTACGGACGGTCGATTTCACGTCGGACGAGGCGGTGCGGATCATCAACGCGTGGGTCCGCCGGGAGACGCGCGAACGGATCGACCGACTCTTCGACTCACTCGACCCCGAGACGCGGCTGGTTCTCGCCAATGCGGTCTACCTCAAGGCCGAGTGGGTCAGCAAGTTCGCCGCGAGCTCGACCTATGAGAGCGAGTTTCGTCGGGAGCCCGGTGGCTCGGTGCGAGTGCCCTTCATGCACCAGACGAGCAACGTCGATTACGTCCGGCGCCCGGACTGGTCGGCGGTTCGGCTGCCCTACCGGGGTAGCGAGCTGTCGATGTGGGTGCTGCTGCCCACGGGAGGCGTTGACCCGATCGAGCTACTTGCCCCGGCCGTACTGGCGGATGCAGCCGAGAAGGCGGAGCCGCTGCGGGTCGACCTGGCGCTGCCGAAGTGGGACTTCAAGCGGGACCTGCCGCTGAACGCGGCGTTGCAGGCGATGGGAATGCCACGGGAGTTCACCGACCACGCGGAGTTTCCGGGTGTATCGGCCGATCCGCTCAAGATCGACCAGGTGATGCATCGCGCCGACATCACTGTCGACGAGGCGGGCACCGAAGCCGCGGCCGCCACCGGAATCTCGACGCGGGCGAGCGCGCCCTTGCCTGGCGCACCC
>JALDXR010000532.1:0-3105 GCA_032154865.1 Nocardioidaceae bacterium | reverse complement strand
GCCGTCGCGACCACGTGGTGGGGAAGACCGACGACTCCCTCGGGAGGGCGTGGGCCTCGGCCGATCGGGGTACGAGCGAGCGGCGGCCCCAGCGCCAGCCGCGCGCGACGGTCCGTACGTCGTCGACGCCGCCCTTGATCAGCCTGGCCATCAGCGGACGTCCGCGATCAGATGCGGCGGGTTGTGCAGGTAGGTGATCGACGGCGAGCTGCCGACCGTGCCCGACACCATCTCGAGGGCGTCGGCGAGCGACGACGCCGCCCGGAAGCCCATCCGGCCCACCGCCCGCCGGTCGCCGCCGACCCAGACGACCTCCTCGACGTGATCCATCGCGTGTGCCGCCCAGTACCACATGTAGAACGGGTGGACGCCGTGGTAGGCGTGCGAGGTGCGGTAGAGATGGACGTACCACGGGTCGGTCGCGTAGGCCTCCTCGTGCTTGGCCTCGATGACCGCCGGGTCGGTCGACTCCGCGAGCACCTCCTCGTAGAAGTCGACGTACGAGGGATGGTGCAGCTGGTTGAAGTCGGGTTTGACCGGGTGGTAGAGGATCACCGCTCCCCCGCGTCGCACCACCGGCTGGCCGCGATAGGAGTTGAAGTAGTAGCCGAGGCCCATGCAGGTGGCGAGGATCGGGTTCATCACCGAGTTGACGTTGTAGGGCCCGAGGTAGGGCACCCCGAGCACGAGCACGTCCGACTGGCCCTGCACCTCGACCATCTGCTGCCGGTGCACGTTGGCCAGCGTCTTGGCATGCACCGCCTCGGTCTCACCGGCGTGGACCCCGGTCACGCCGTAGGGTGCGCGCAGGTCGTGGAACATCTTGTGCCGGAGCTTGCCGGGTGCGACCGACAGGCCACGACGGACCGCCAGCATCGACGCCTGGTCGCGGATGCCCCACTCCCACTCGCGCTTGAGCAGGAAGTCGTACGGCGACGGGAACACGTCGTTGTTGACGGTGGTCTCGATCGTGAAGATCTTGAGGCTGTCGGCGAGCAGCCGGCCCATTCGCGCCGCCGAGTGATGCAGGTGCGACTTCTCGGGGTCCATGAACGAGTGCGAACGCACCATGGTCTTGGAGTTGTGGTGGTGGCGCAGGCTCTTGTAGGACGCCAACCCGATCGGCACCGACTTGTGCCCGCCGTCCATCGCGACCAGGTTGACGTTGACGTAGATCAGCAGGTCGGACTCGGCCGCTCGGCGGTTGATCTCGACGTCCTCGTCCTGCTCGGTCATCCCGACGTGCAGCAGGTTGTCCCGGTCCTCGGCGTCGTGGTTGTAGAGCAGCCCCTGTGGATGGAACGACCGGAAGACCCGCTCGCCGAGTATCTCCTTCAACTCCGCGTTGGTCATCCGCCGATGCAGCGCGTTGGCGGCGATCAGCTGGACGTCGTCGACACCCGCGTCGGCCGCCATGGTGAGCACCGCCTCGATCACCCGCTGCCGGATGTCGGGCCGGCGCATCGGCGGCAACGGAATCGAGATGTCGTCGAACGCGATCGTGAGGCGCATGCCCGGTCGCAGCAGCGACGGCAGCGGCTCGGATCCCTCCGGGTTGAGCAGCGCGTGCTGGATGGTCTGCTCGACGTCCGGAACTGCCGGCAGCGACTCCGGTGGATAGACGACCTGCGTCCCGAGTGGAAACTCCTCGAGCCGGAACCCCTCCCCCTCGTGGACGACGAGCGGCGGAGTGCGGTCGTCGACCTCCAACACGAACCCTGGACGACTCACCTGCTGCTCCTCGGATGGAAGGTGACTTTGACGGTGCCGAGCCGGCCGGCCGCATGCGCATGGTCGAGCGCTTCGCGCCACTGGTGCAAGGCGTAGGAGACGACTCCGGAGGCGACGTCGGCGACACCGTCGCCGGCCGCCAGCTCCATCGCGAGATCGAAGCTGCCACGGCCGTCGGCGGCCGGCTCTCGACTGGCCGACGCGTAGGAGCCGATCACCTCGAGCTCGCGGAACCACGCTGCCGACAGGTCGGCCGCCGCCGGCATGCCCGACAAGACGACCCGGCCGCCGGCCTTCGTGGCGTGCAGCGCCTGCTCGACGGATCGGCGGGATCCGACCGCGTCGACGGCGATGTCGACGCCGCCGAGCAGGTAGGAGCGGCCGAACTCGCCCCGGACATGGAACGCCCGGGTCGACCGGCGTACCCCGCGCAGCGCCTCGTCGGGCACCACCACGTCGGTGGCGCCGAACTCCCGCGCGAGATCGCGCTGGTGCGCGTGCTTCGCGACGACGGTGATGTCACCCGCCTGGGTCAGCTGCCGCAGCGCCAAGGTCGTGAAGAGACCGACCGATCCGGCGCCGCTGACCAGGACGTGGTCACCGCGACTCACCCGGGCCCGAAGCGCCGTGTGGGCCGCGCAGGCGAGCGGCTCGACGAGGACGGCCTGCTCGTCGGACAGGGCCTCGGGCACGGCGTAGAGCTGGCTGCGGTGCGCGACGAGGATCTCGCCCCAGCCACCGCCGGTGTCGGCGCAGTAGCCGGTCTGCAGGCCCGGCGAGAGGTGCCCGACGGTGATCCGGTCGCAGCGGTTGGTGGCGCCTTCCCGGCAGGAGACGCACGGCTCGACGCCACGGGCCGCGCAGGTCAGCACCGGATCGAGGACGACCCGGGTGCCGGCCGGCAGGTCCCCGCAGTCGTCCATCAGGTCGCCGACGACCTCGTGGCCGGGCACGAAGGGCATCGACACCACGCCGGAGAAGTAGAGGCTGGTCCGCCCGGACAGCGCTCCCAGGTCGGAGCCGCAGATGCCGGACAGGCGCACCCGGATCCGGGCCCACCCCGGCCGGCTCGAATCCGGCTGATCGCGGCTGACCAGGCGCAGCGGCGCGGCCGGCCCGGACAGGATGCCGGGCATCCGGCCGCCGACCGCCTTGGCCGCCATCAGCCGGGACACCGAGCGGAACATCTCCAGCGCGAGGATCATGTGCCGGCTCCCGTCGGGAGCAACATCCGGGACGCGGAGGCTGGGCTCGCCCAGTCGACGATCGGCCACCGGTTCTTCTTGGCGTGCCGTTGCAGGGTGATGTCGGGACGCACCGCGACCGGATGGCCGACCGCCTGCAGCAGCGGCAGGTCGGAGTGCGAGTCGGCAT
>JALDXR010000076.1:0-10562 GCA_032154865.1 Nocardioidaceae bacterium | reverse complement strand
GCGTCACCGTCGACTACGACCTGCTGCGCGGCGTCGACGATCAGCGGTTGCGGCTGTTCTAGCTCGGCTCAGGCGGTGGCGGGCGCCGCGCGGACCGGCCTGGCGTTGGCGATCCGGACCATCAACGGCTTGGGCTTGCGGCCCTGGCGCTCGGCCATCCGCACCGCCAGCTTCGCCGCTTCGACTTGGTAAGGCTTGACGTAGACGACCTTGCCGTTAGGCATCCGGGTCCTCCTCACCGTCGATGCTGACGACGATCTCAGCATCCACAGGATACTCCTCGCCGTTGGCCGAAACGACCGCGACGGCTTCGGCGATCTCCTCGACCAGACGCTCGTCCTCGGGTTGCAACAGCTCGGCCCGCCGTAGTGCATCCAGGGCCGAGACACCGACCGGGCGGACCGCTTCCTCCTCCGACAATGCCTTGTCGGCGGCCCATCGCACCATGCGCATGGTCTCCTCGCGGCGCCGCCATCGGTCCAGCGCGAGATCGGCCGAGCGGGCTCGGCGATAGCCAAGATAGGCGCCGGCGAACGCGAACGCGGGCGCCAACAGGATCGTCAGGACCGTCAGGGGCCAGGAGATGTCCACGGCGAATCAGGCGATCAAGCCCACCGGGACGCCTTGCGGGAGCCGGACCGCCGCGACCGTCTCGAATCCGGGTCATCGGCTGCCACGTAGACGGCCTCCAGGTGCGGCTGCTTCGTCACGATCCCCTCCCGCGATCTGCTCGACCAACCGGGCCACCTCCTCGGCGCAGCCCCACGACAAGGTGATGCCGGCGCCGCCGTGACCATAGCAGTGGACGACCGGCCCGAGGTCCGTACGCGTCTCCACCTCGAGCCTGACCTCGGGGCGACAGGGCCGAAGCCCCACCCGATGGCCCAGCACCTTGGCGCCGGCGAGTTCGGGTACGAGTCGCGTGCCACGGTCCAGAATGCGCTCGGACAGCGCGGGATCGGGTCGCCGGTCCCACTCGTCGACCTCGTCCGATCCGCCGACCACGATGTCGCGGGAGCGGGGAACCACATAGGTGACGTCGTCGGCGGAGGAGTCCAGCCACACCCGGTCGACGCCGACCTGCTCGAGCCGGACCACCTGTCCTCGCACCGGATAGAGCTGCGTGTCGCCTACCAGCGAGCGATTGGCGAGTCCGGCGCAGTTGACCACGACGGCGTCGGACGCCGCCGGAAGCGCGCCGAGTGCCATCCGGGTGATGGTGCCGGCGGCAGCGGTCAAGCGGGCCGCCAGCAGCTGCAGGTAGACCGGCATCTCGACCACCGGCGAGTCGAACGACCAGCCGTCCGCATATCCCTCGGGCAGCTCGTCGGCCGTATGCCGCGTCAGCTCGGGCACCGCCTCGGCCCAGGGCGGATCCGGCTGCGGAGACCGGTGGACCTCGGTGCTGCGTCGCATGACGACACCCGTGTCGGCGCTCTCCGCCAGAGCTGCGAACGCGGAGTACGACCGGGCGCCCCACACCGCGACCCGATCTGCCGGCGCGGCGCGGTAGGGATACCACCACGCCGCCGCCACGGCCGACGTCGTCTCGAGCGGCAGGTCCCGGGCGAAGACATGCACCTCGTGGCCGGACTCGGCCAGGCGTACGCCGCAGGTGAGGCCCATCACCCCGGCGCCGACGACGAGGACCCGCACGGTCTGCTCCGTGCTACTCCGCTCCGGCCACGGCCGGCGCCGTGGGGTCGTCCTCCGGCCCGCTCTCCTCGCGAGCGACCCACTCCTCGATGGACTCGACGTCGTCCTTGGACCGGGTCACGACCGTCACAAGAGAGCTCATCGTGGCGACCTCCTCGACCTGCTCCTTGAGGAACCACTGCATGTACTGGTCGGACGCGAAGTCGTTGTCCTCTCGAGCGAGGGCGGTCAGCTGGTTGATCTGATCGGTGACCCGCTTCTCCTGGTCGAGGGCGAGCTGCACCGGCTGCACGATGTCCTCGAACGTGCTCTGCGGCGCCGCCACCCCGGGGATCGAGACATCCTCGTCGGCATCGAGGAGATATTGGACCATCATCATCGCGTGGTCGCGCTCCTCGAGCGCCTGGCGATAGAAGAACCGCGCCATCTGCGGCATCGTCAAGGCGTCGTAGTAGACCGCGCAGGCGACGTACTGCTGATGGGCGGCGAACTCATTGCCGATCTGGATGTTGAGCTGCTTCACGAACCGCGGCGATGCCATCGTTGCGAGTCCTCCGAATCCGGCTGGTTGGTTCCTCATCGTACGCACGTCAGAATCCAGGTTAGGTTTGCCTAACCTCGCTTGTGTACACTCTCGCCCGTGCCTGCCAAGCCCAAGCGCCCCAAGAAGAAGTGCTGCGTCTCGAAGTCCCGCTGCAAGCGGTGCCCGATCCGCATGCTCAAGGCCGGCACCTTGCCGCCCGGGTACACGGTGAAGCGGCGCAAACTGGTCAAGGTCAAGAAGGGCGACCTCACGAAGGCGGCGTAGCGCTTGCGCTGGGCGACTCCAGCTCTTCGAGGTTGATGCCGCACTTCTTCTTGGCGTGAGCGCTGATGGTCTTGTTCATCGCGCCGAAATCCAGCCCGAAGAAGGTCTCGCTCATCTTCTGAGCCGCTTCGTCGACCTCGTTGGGGATCTCCTCCCCCGGCGCCCGCTCGGCGATGTCCTCCCAGCTGAGGTCCGCATCGTCGAGCACCTGCTGGAACTCCTGGAGCGGATCGTCCAACGCGGCCCACTGGTCCGCGACGGGCTCTGGCGCCGCCTCGCGGATCTCGTGGATCACGCCGACCGCGTTCTCGATGTCCCTCGGCTTGGTCTCGCCCTCGGTGAACTTGCCGAACTGCGCCACGTTGTCCTGGAGGAGCGTGCAGTAGTCGTCGCCGGCCGCCTCGCCGTCGCTGTTGAGGACGAGCAGGTAGAGCAGGACGCCGCCACCCACGACGGCGACGACACCGACGACGACGCCCAGGATCACCGGCAGCTTGCTTTTGCGCGGAGGTCCACCGATCGGGGCACCGGGGCCGTACTCCGGCGGACCGCCGGGCCGACCAGGCCCCGCGCCCGGCGGCGGACCGGCCGGACCACCGGGGCCTTGCTTTGGCGGTGCGGGCGGCTGCTGCCACTGGCCCTGGCCATACGGCGGTTGGTTGCTCATGAGCCGAAATCCTTCCGGGTGGAGCGGTCACGATGGCAGCCGCCAGTACGACGGCCAGCTCCCGCGGTGCCCGCTCCCGTCTCAGGTGAGCCCGTTGGCCCGCCGGATCACGTCGACCATGCGGTCGATGATCTCGGTGAGGCCGAAGTCCTTGGGAGTGAACACGGCGGCCACTCCCTTGCTCTCCAAAGTGCGTGCATCGGACGACGGAATGATGCCACCAACGACGACAGGTACGTCAGGCAGCCCCGCCGCGGCCAGTTCCTCGAGTACGGCGGGCACCAACTCCAGATGGGAGCCGGACAGGATCGAAAGCCCGACGCACTGCACGTCCTCGGCGACAGCCGCCGCGGCGATCTGGGCCGGGGTCAGCCGGATGCCCTGGTAGACGACCTCGAAGCCGGCGTCCCGGGCGCGGACGGCGATCTGCTCGGCGCCGTTGGAGTGCCCGTCGAGACCGGGCTTCCCGACCAGCAGCCGCAGGTGGCCGCCGAGCTCGGCGCCGGTCGCCCGTACCCGCTCTCGCACCGCGGCGAGCTCCGCACCGCCATCGGCCGCCCCGACCGAGCCGCCCACTCCGGTCGGAGCCCGATACTCACCGAAGACCCCCCGCAACGCATCCGCCCACTCCCCCGTCGTCGCACCGGCCCGGGCCGCCGCGAGCGTCGCCGGCATCAGATTGGCTCCGGACTTGGCGTCCTCGCGCACCCGGTCCAGCGCCGCGGAGACGCTCGCCTGCTCGCGATCGGCACGCCACCGCCGCACCGACTCGATGGCGGCGGCCTCGGCGGAGGCATCAGCCGCCTGGATCGCGGTGTCGAGGTCAGCGGTCAGCGGCGACTCCTCCGTCTCGGTCCACCGGTTCACGCCCACGACGACGTCCTCGCCGGTCTCGATCCGGGCCCGGCGGGCGGCGTGGGACGCCACCAGCTGCTGTTTCAGGTAGCCCGACTCGACCGCGGCGATCGCGCCGCCCATCGCCCGGACCCGGTCGATCTCGGCCTTGGCGCCGGCGACGAGCTCGGCCACCTTCGCCTCGATGACCTGAGAACCGTCGAAGATGTCGTCGTACTCCAGCAGGTCGGACTCGTAGGCAAGCACCTGCTGAAGACGCAGCGACCACTGCTGGTCCCACGGCCGAGGCAGCCCGAGCGCCTCGTTCCATGCCGGAAGCTGTACGGCCCGCGCCCGAGCCTGCTTGGACAGCGTGACGCCGAGCATCTCGAGGACGATTCGCTGGACGTTGTTCTCCGGCTGCGCCTCGGTCAGGCCCAGCGAGTTCACCTGGACGCCGTAGCGGAACCGGCGCAGCTTCGGGTCGGTCACGCCGTAGCGCTCGCGGGTCAGCTCGTCCCACAACTCGACGAAGGCGCGCATCTTGCACAGCTCCTCGACGAAGCGAACCCCGGCGTTGACGAAGAACGACATCCGGCCCACCACGGCGCCGAAGCGCTCGGCCGGCACCTGGCCCGAGTCGCGGACCGCGTCCAGGACGGCGACGGCGGTGCACATCGCGTACGCCAGCTCCTGTACCGGCGTCGCGCCGGCCTCCTGGAGGTGGTAGCTGCAGATGTTGATCGGGTTCCACTTGGGCATGTGGTTGACGGCGTACGCGATCGTGTCCGTCGTCAGGCGCAGCGAGTGCTCGGGGTCGAAGACGTACGTGCCCCGGGAGAGGTACTCCTTGACAATGTCGTTCTGCGTTGTCCCTTGCAGTTGTGCAGGTTCAACACCCGATTCCTCTGCGATTACCAGGTAGAGCGCCAGCAGCCACATCGCGGTGGCGTTGATCGTCATCGACGTGTTCATCTCGTCGAGCGGGATGCCGTCGAACAACCGGCGCATCTCGCCGAGGTGTGGCACCGGCACGCCGACCTTGCCGACCTCTCCACGGGCAAGCTCGGAGTCGGGGTCGTAGCCGGTCTGGGTCGGGAGATCGAACGCGACCGAGAGGCCGGTCTGCCCCTTGGCCAGGTTGCGACGGTAGAGCGCGTTGGATTCAGCAGCCGAGCTGTGCCCGGCGTACGTGCGAATCACCCACGGCCTGTCGCGCATGGCGACAGCGTAGGTGTAAAGGTTGAGCCGGGCGCGGTCTCGTGAGGCGATTCACGCCGCCGACGGCGCCGCGTCCCCGCGTTCGATGGCCATGATCCGGCTGAGTCGCGTGACGGCCAGAGCGCGGCGTACCCGGGGGCTGCAGCCTCGGAGCACCAGCCGACGGCCCTCGGAGCGAAGCCGTCGATGAGCATCGACGAGGACGGCCAGCGCCGTCATGTCCAGCCATTCCACATCGGATACGTCGAGAACGACGGTGCCGCTGGTCGTGGCGATCGCCGTGTGCAGTCGTTGCCTGGCCTCGCTGACCGACGTGGCGTCCAGCCGTCCCTCGACGCGCAGCACGGTCTCCGGTGTCCCCATCCACCTGTCCGCCATGTGCCCCTCCGTGCGTTCGGGCCGCCGGCCCCGGTGGCGGCCGTCTGCCCTTACAGACGCATCCAACCGCCGGACGGTTGTCGACCGGTTCGTAACGAGGTCGTCACGGTTGCAAGGAGGTGCCCGAGAGAACGGCTGATACTCACCCGTAGGCGAAGAAACCCCGACCCGTCTTGCGGCCCAGATCACCGGCGTCGACCATCCGCGACAGGATCTCGGGCGGGAAGAACTTGTCGTCCGCGCACTCGGCCCAGATGTTCGTCGTGGCGTCACGCAGGATGTCGACGCCGGTCAGGTCGGTCGTCGCCAGCGGACCCATCGGGTGGCCGAACCCGAGCTGACAGGCGATGTCGATGTCCTCCGCCGAGGCGACGCCGCTCTCGTAGAGCTTGACCGCCTCGACGACAAGGGCGCTGATCAGCCGTGTCGTGACGAACCACGCGACGTCGCGGTTGACGACGATGCAGGTCTTGCCGACGCCCTCGGCGAACCCGCGGGCCTGGTCCAGAGTCTCGTCGCTGGTCTTATGGCCGCGGACCAGCTCGCACAGCCGCATCATCGGGACCGGCGAGAAGAAGTGGGTGCCCACCACCGACTCCGGCCGCTGCGTGGCCGCTGCGATCTTGGTCACCGGGATCGCCGACGTGTTCGTCGCGAGCACGGCGTCGTCGCGACAGATCCGGTCCAGCGACGCGAAGATCTCGCGCTTCAGACCGACCTCCTCGAACACGGCTTCGACCACGAGGTCGGCATCGGCCGCGGCGTCGAGCTCGGTGGTGGTCGTGATCCGCTCCAGCGCGGCGTCACGCTCGTCGCCGGTCACGGTGCCCTTGTCGACGAAGCGAGCGAGTGACTTCTCGATCGCCTGCCCGCCACGGTCGAGTGCCTCGGGGGTCACGTCGCGCAGAGTGACCTGCCAGCCGGCCATCGCCGACACCTGGGCGATGCCCGAGCCCATCAGTCCCGCTCCCACCACCGCCAACTTGCGCTCGTCTGCCATCAGTCGCTGCCTTCTGTGTGAAGTCGATCCCATGTCCGAGCCGGAGCCTAACGCCAGGGGGGTGCGGCCTAGGGTGGAGCCATGGTCAACCTCACGCGGATCTACACCCGTACCGGCGACAAGGGCACAACGCGCCTCGGCGACATGAGTGAGACCGCGAAGACCGACCTCCGGGTCCAGGCGTACGGCGACGTCAACGAGGCCAACGCCCATCTCGGACACGCGCTCGCCGCGGGCAGCCTGGACGCCGATGTGGGCGAGGTACTGACCGTCGTCCAGAACGACCTCTTCGACGTAGGCGCCGATTTGTGCATGCCGGTCGTCCCGAGCCCGGAGTTTCCACCGCTCCGCGTCACTCAGCTCTACATCGACCGGCTCGAGGACTGGTGCGACCGGTTCAACGCCGACCTGCCGAAGCTTCGTTCGTTCATCCTGCCGGGCGGAACGATCGGATCGGCGCTGCTGCAGGTCGCCTGTACGACCGTCCGCCGTGCCGAGCGCTCGGCCTGGGCAGCGTACGAGGTGCACGGCGACGACATGAACAGGCTCGCGATCACGTACCTGAATCGCGCCTCCGACCTGCTGTTCATCCTCGCCCGCCACGCCAACCGGGAGCAGGGCGACGTCTTGTGGATCCCCGGCGGAGAGCGGTCCGGGCCGGCCGACCAGGGCTAGACGACGCGGCGCGACTGCCGGCCGGGCGGAGCCGACTCGAGCCAGGCCAGGAGCGCGGTGAGTGAGGGCTCGCTCATCGCGAGTTGGACCTGTCCCCTCGCGGTGCGAAACTCCACGACGATGTGGCCGGAGTAGAGTGCGAACGCCTCCGCGCCTTGCGGGTCGCGACGCTCCACGACCTCCATGTCACCCCGCTGGAACCGACGCTTCGGCCGCCACGAGAGCGAGAAGAAGCGAAACCAGTCGAGCTGATCCTCCTGGTAGCGACCCAGTCCCAAGGTCCAGCCACGGGGGCTCGCGCCGCTGCGGGTGTTGACACTCAGCTCGAACGCGGTGCCGCGGCGGGAGATCCAGCGGCGACGAAATATCAGGCAGATCGGCAGTAGGAGCGCAAGGACAAGCAGCACACCGACGACGTCGACGACCCAGTCCCACTGCCACATGGCCCCGTGTCCTTGCCCGATCGCTACGAAGCCCCCACCGTACCGGTCGACCCGGTGGGTAGGGGCAGCGGCTCACTGCAGCGCGGCGTCGACGGCCCGCTGGGCTGCTCGCGGCGTCGTCTGCGGGTCGACCCGCTGGGGCGGCCAGAAGGTGTTCTCCACGGCCTTGTTGACTTCGTCGTCTGCGGCGGCCACCGGCGTGGGAGCACCGCTGCGCAGGCTCTCCCGCAGCAGGTCGGCCATCGGAAAGGCCTGCCGGACCTGCTTGTCGTCGTAGACGTCGGCCCGGCCGGAGACGAGGGTGCCCTGGGACAACATGAGCTCTACCTGACGTTGCCTCGACGTGATGCATCGCGCCGCCTCGAGGGCCAGTGGCTGGTTCTCCGACGCCCTCGAGATGGCCAGACCGAAGCCGGTGATCGGGGGCTGGGCGGGGCGATCCGGCATTGTCCGGGGGTACGCCGCCCAGCCGAGGTCGCCCGGCTTCCAGGTCGCCGTGGGGGGGAGCCTCCAGACGGCGCCCGGCGAACTCACCATGAAGCTCCCGTCGCCCTTGAAGAACCGTTCGCTCACCTGCTGCGACGTGGCGCTGTCCAACTGCGGATCGGCTGCCTTCGAGGTCGCGAGCCGCCGAATGACGCCGGCTGCGGCTCGTCCTGCTGCGGAGTCGGGCTGCAGCAGGCTGCCGCCGGCGCCTTCGATGAGGGCGTTGAGCCAGGTGAGGTAGCCGGCCTCCCGGCCGCCGTCGACCTGCACGGTCGTCTTGGCCGACTCCGCGGCGGCGATGATCCGAGCCCATGTCGTCGTACGGCCCGGGACGACGCCGGCCTTCCTCGCCACCGATCGGCGATACCAGAGCAGCTGGACATCGCTGAACAGCGGAAACGCTACTAGCGGGCCGTCGACCGAGTTGGCCGCCAGCGGACCGGCCAGCATGGTGTCACGCAATTCGGCCCGATCGCCGGCCGACAGAGACGCCAGATAGCCCGCCTCGACGAAGTCGCCGAGCATCGTGTGGTCGACGGTCACGAGATCGGCCGTCGGGCCACTGGCGAACCGGGTCTCGAGATACGACCGTCGATCCTCGTAGTCGGTCGGGATCGGATTGACCTGGATCGAGTAGCGGCCGTCGGACGCCGCTGCGCACCCGCTGGCGATCGCGGCCTGGCCATCTTGCGGCGACTCGGACACGGTGGCCCAGGTCAGCGTGACCGGACCGTCGCCCGGCGACGCAGTGGGCGATGGAGTCGTCGGTGACGGCGTCTCGGTAGCCTCCGGGCTCTCCTCGACGAGCTCCGCCGCCTTCCCGCCGCCACCGCATCCGGCCAGGACGAGCGGGATCAGCAGGCTCAGGGCAGCCGCGACCGAGCCGCACCGCCTGGTACGGCTCGCGTGGTCCCCTCGGGCCCGGTGGGTCAGTACCTGACTCCACCGCCCGATCGGGTCGAAGATCAGGACGCCTTTTCGAACGCCCGGATCCGAGCCTCCGCGCGACGCATCGCCACGCGTTGCTCGGCGTCGCCCTCCCCCATCTCGTGTGCTCGCTCAAGATCGTTGCGGGCCTGCTCGATGTCGATCTCGCTGGCCATCTCGGCATGCTCGGCGAGGATCGACACGCGATTCTGGGCCACCGACAAGAAGCCGGAGTCGGCCGCCGCCACGCAGTACTCGCCGTCCGACGTCCGGATCTCGACCGTCCCGTCGACCAGCAACGACATCACCGGCATGTGTCCGGGCAAGATACCGATGTCGCCTTCGGTGGTACGGGCGATCACGATCGTCGCGTCGCCCGACCACACCGTGCGGTCAGCCGCCACCAGCTCCACGTGCAGCGTGTCAGCCACGGGGTTACAGCTCCTTCTGGATCTCCGACCACTTTCGGTCGACGTCGTCCAGCGTTCCGACGTTGAAGAACGCCTGCTCGGCGACGTTGTCGTATTCCCCGTCAGCAATCTTGGCGAAGCTCTCCACGGTGTCAGACAGCTTGACGTACGAGCCGGCGACCCCGGTGAACTGCTCGGCCATGTAGGTGTTCTGCGACAAGAACTGCTGGATCCGGCGGGCCCGGTTGACGATGATCTTGTCCTCTTCGGACAGCTCGTCGATACCCAGGATCGCGATGATGTCCTGCAGCTCCTTGTTGCGCTGGAGGATCTGCTTGACCCGGACCGCGGTCTCGTAGTGGTCCTTGCTGATGTAGAGCGGGTCGAGGATCCGCGACGTCGACGCCAGCGGGTCGACGGCCGGGTAGAGGCCACGGGCCGCGATCTCACGCGACAGCTCGGTCGTCGCGTCGAGGTGCGCGAACGTCGTCGCCGGCGCCGGGTCGGTGTAGTCGTCGGCGGGCACGTAGATCGCCTGCATCGAGGTGATCGAGTGACCACGGGTCGAGGTGATCCGCTCCTGCAGGATGCCCATCTCGTCGGCCAGGTTGGGCTGATAACCCACCGCGGACGGCATCCGGCCGAGCAGCGTCGACACCTCGGAGCCGGCCTGGGTGAACCGGAAGATGTTGTCGATGAACAGCAGCACGTCCTGGTTCTGCACGTCGCGGAAGTATTCCGCCATCGTCAGACCGGCGAGGCCCACCCGCAGCCGGGTGCCCGGCGGCTCGTCCATCTGGCCGAACACCAGCGCGGTCTGCTTGATGACGCCGGACTCGGTCATCTCCGTGATGAGGTCGTTGCCCTCACGCGTACGCTCGCCGACCCCGGCGAACACCGACACACCGGAGTGCTGCGTCGCGACCCGGTAGATCATCTCCTGGATCAGCACCGTCTTGCCGACGCCGGCGCCGCCGAACAGGCCGATCTTGCCGCCCTGGACGTACGGCGTCAGCAGGTCGATGACCTTGATGCCGGTCTCGAACATCTCGGTCTT
>JALDXR010000075.1:0-10567 GCA_032154865.1 Nocardioidaceae bacterium | reverse complement strand
CTGGTCAAGACCTTCTTCCTCCAGGCGTTCTACATCCCGTCGGCGTCGATGGAGCCGACCTTGATGACCAACGACAAGATCCTGGTCGAGAAGGTCTCCTACTGGAACGGCGACATCCACCGCGGCGACATCGTCGTCTTCGACGATCCCGGCGGCTGGCTGAGCGCGGCCGACGAGGCCCACGCCAACAACTTCATCCAGCGCGGCCTCGAGATCGTCGGTCTCTACCCGACCGGTGGCCATCTGGTGAAGCGAGTGATCGGGCTCGGCGGCGACCGGGTGTCGTGCCCCGGCCCGAACGCGAGGCTGCGGGTCAACGGGGTTCCGCTCGACGAGGACTACCTCCCCGACACCGTGCGACCCTGCGCCGCGGCCGCGGGTATGCAAGGTCAGAAGTTCTCGGTACGGATCCCCGACGATCACTTGTGGGTCATGGGTGACAACCGGGCCAACTCGGCCGACTCGACGGCCCACCTCGGCGCACCGGGCGGCGGTGCGGTCCCGGCCGATGATGTTGTCGGCAAGGTGTGGGCGATCGTGTGGCCCGCCTCGCGTGCCGGGTTCATCCATCGACCCGACACGTTCAACAACCCCGAGCTGGACCACTCCTAGACTCGGGCCACACCGCCGATGACCGTACTCGCCAAGGGATCCACGATCCGCCGCGATGCGGGCCTGTACGGCTACGAACGGGCCCTGGCCCGGGTCGAGTTGACGCCGGTCGCCGGTGTCGACGAGGCCGGCCGAGGCGCCTGCGCGGGTCCGCTGGTCGCCGGCGCGGTCGTGCTCCCGCCCGGCAAGCGCGGCGAGATCCGAGGCCTGAACGACTCGAAGCTCCTCACCGCGCCCCGGCGCGAAGCCTGCTACGACCTCATCCGCGACCGGGCGCTGGCCTGGGCCGCGGTGGCGATCCCGGCCGCCGAGTGCGACCGGCTCGGCATGCACGTCGCCAACGTCGAGGCGCTACGGCGGGCCCTGGCCCGACTGACCATTCGCCCGGCGTACGCGCTGACCGACGGCTTCACGGTCGACGGGCTCGGTGTACCCACCCTCGCGGTGTGGAAGGGCGACCGGGTCAGCGCCTCGATCGCGGCGGCGTCGATCATCGCCAAGGTCACGCGCGACCGCATGATGCTCGAGCTGCACGAGCGCTGGCCGCACTACGACTTCGCGACGCACAAGGGCTACTGCACCACCGAGCACGACGAGGCGCTGACCGCGCACGGGCCGTGTCCCGAGCACCGGCGCCGGTTCGTCAACGTACGAGCTGCGGAGCAGTTGACGTCGCTGGCGTGAACGCCGACGGCCGGCCCAGGTCGGCGGCGAGGAGATCCTTGTCGAGTGCGGCGGCCGCGATCGTGCCACTGGCCGCGGCGGCGCTCAGTGCGGCGAACGGTGCCGGCATGCTGGCCCGGCGGGCCATGTCGCCGCTGGCGTAGACCCCGCTGACACTGGTGCGGCCGAAGTCGTCCACCTCGACCGCGTCGTCGTCGAAGCGCGTGCCGCCGAGCTGCTCCGGCAACGGCGACCGTTGGCGCGGTGTGAAGCTGGTGAACGCGGCCTGCCGGCGCAGTGACTCGCCGTCCGCGAACTCGATCCGGTCGAGCCCGCCGTCATTCGCGACCAGCCGGGCGATCGGCTCATCGCGCACAGCAACACCCTGATCGGCGAGCAGCGCGGTGAGATCGGCATCCAGGTCCGCACCACCGTGGGTGCAGAGGACGACGTCGTCGCTGAGCCGACGCAGATGCAGGGCGAGGTCGGCGTAGCGGGCCCCGGACCCGATCACGGCGAGGGCCTGGTCGCGGACCTCCCAACCGTGACAGTACGGGCAGTGGAAGACGCTGCGGCCCCACAGGTCGGCGAGACCGTCGATGTCGGGGAGCTCGTCGGCCACGCCGGTGGCGAGCAGCAGTCGACGCGCCGACCGAGTCGAGCCGTCGGCGAGCCGTACCTCGAAGCCGTCGCCGATGGACCGGGCCTGTTCGGCGACGTGGGACTGGACCTCCACGGTCGGATAGGCGTCGAGCTGGTCGCGACCGATCCGGCGCAGCTCCGCAGGCGGGGTGCCGTCCCGGGTGAACAGGTTGTGGGCGTGTTCGGCCGGAGCGTTGCGATAGTCGCCCGAGTCGAGCACGAGTGTCGTGCGACGGACCCTGCCGAGGGTCAGGGCGGCGGACAGGCCGGCCGGCCCGCCTCCGACGACGATGGCGTCATACATGTCGATCTCCTTTGTCGGTGTGTCGGTCAGCCGCCGCCGCAGCTGGCTTGACTCTGGCTCCACTCTGCAAGTTAATGTCAACATGAAGTCAAGTGCCGAGTCGACGATGACGATCGGCGAGCTGGCCCAGCGCTTCGGGCTCGCCACCCACGTGCTCCGGCATTGGGAGGCGATGGGTCTGTTGAGCCCGGCGAAGCGGGTCAACGGACGGCGCTACTACACCCGCGACCACGTCGTCCGGGTCGCGACGATCATCGGCAGCAAGGCCGGTGGGCTCAGCCTGCCGCAGATTCGCGATCTCCTCGCGGCTCCGAGCGCCGCAGACCGGCGCCGGGTCCTCTCGGACCATGCCGACGAGCTCAACCGCCGGATGGCCGAGATCGCCGCCGCCAAGCAGATGGTCGAGCACGCGATGAGCTGCCGGGCGGGTGACATCGCTCAATGCCCCAACTTCAAACGGATGGTACGGCGCATGATGGACGATCCGGGACCAGACGGCGCTATCGCCGTACCCGAGCACTGGCGCGGCGGCATGTCGCGACACCCGTCGACTTGATGTCGTCGGCACAATGGCGGGTATGGGCACCGACGACCTCGAGCGGTTCGAAGCCGACATGGAGCTCTCGCTCTACCGGGAGTACCGCCAGGTCGTCGACAAGTTCAAGTACGTCGTCGAGACCGATCGGCGCTTCTACCTCTGCAACGCGGTCGATGTGAAGGTACGGGCCGAGAGCGGCGACGCGTACTTCGAGGTCACGATGAACGACGCCTGGGTCTGGGACATGTACCGTCCGGCTCGCCGCGCCAAGAACGTCAAGGTGCTCACGTTCAAGGACGTCAACGTCGAAGAGCTGGCTCGCGACTCCTAGCCGCTCACGGCATTCCTAGCCGCTCACGGCGTTATTGGTGCCACTCCACGTGGAGCAGCGGGGCGAACGCGGCGCCGCTCTCGAAGGCGTCGGCGGTGCGTCGTCCCGTTCCGCTGATCTGCAGCGCGAGTGCGTTGCCCTGACTCCAGCCGGCCCGGTTCACGATCGCCTGGATCACGTTGGCGATGTTGGGCGTGCGCTGGTTGACGCCGGTCTCGTTGACCGTGTTCCAGGCCGGTGGTGACCACGCGACGTTCGCGGCGGTGGTGGCCCGGGAGGCGACGTTGCCGCTGACGGCCACGTAGGTGGGCGCGTTGTCGGCTGCTTCGGCGCGGATGGTGAGGCTGGACGCGCCGGTGCTGACCTCGTCGGTGCGGAACTGGACGTACGCGTTGGTGATCGTCGCCCCGGCCGGGATCTGGACGCCGGCGAACCTGGTTCCGACGATCTGCTGGGTGTTGCCGTCGGTGGTCAGCTCGAGGTCACCACTGGTCAGTGCCGTCGATCCGGACACCGCCTGCTCGGCGTCGTCGGAGCCGGCGGCGACCCGTACCTCGAAGGTCTGGCCGGAACCGGCCGGCTGCGCGTCGACAGCGACCTCGTCGAAGGCCGTCAGCTCGCCGTCGGTGGCGGTGAGCCGCAGCACGTAGCTGCCTTGGCCGGAGAACGTCGCGGTGGTGTCGACCGCGCTGGCGTTGCCGAACGTCACCGTCCCAGGCCCGCTCACCGCGGACCAGGTCGTGGTCACGGCACCCGGAGGAGCCGGCAGGCCGTCGTCGGTGACGGTGCCGTCCAGGGACACCGCGTTGGGCAGCACCACGGAGCGGTCGACCCCGGCGTCGACGGTCGGGACTCGGTTCGAGACCGGCCCGGCGCTGTAGTCGACGTGCAGCAGCGGGGCGAACGCCGCGCCGTCCTCGAAGGCGTCGGCGGTGCGCCGCCCGGTGCCGCGGAACTGGATGGCCAGCGCGTTGCCCTGACTCCATCCCGGTCGGTCCACGATCGCCTGGACCAGAGTGGCGATGTTGGGCGTGCGCTGGGCGGTGGTGGCCTGGTTGACGGTGGGCCAGGTCGGTGGCGTCCAGCTCACGCTCTGGGTCGTGGTCGCCCGGGCGGCCAGGTTGCCGCTGACCGCCTGGTAGGTCGGGGCGTTGTTGTTCGCCTCGGCCCGGATGGTGAGGTTGGCGACGTCCGTGCTGACCTCGTCGGAGCGGAACTGGATGTAGGCGTTGGTGATCGCGGCGCCCTGCGGGATCTGCAGGCCGGGGAAGCGAGTTCCGACGATCTGCTGGGTGTTGCCGTCTGTCACCAGCTCGAGGTCACCACTGGTCAGTGCTGTCGACCCGCTGATCGCCTGCTCGGCGTCGTCGGAACCGACCGTGACCCGGACCTCCTGGGACTGACTCGTCCCGGCCGGTTGGGCGTTGACGGTGACCTCGTCGAACGTGGTCAGCTCCCCGTCGTTGGCGGTGAGGCGAAGGACGTACTGACCGTCGGTCGAGAACGTGGCGGTGGTGTCGACCGCGTTCGCGTTGCCGAAGGTGACCGTCCCGGGTCCGCTGATCCTGGTCCAGGTCGTGCTCACCGCGCCCGGTGGCGTCGGGAGGCCGTCGTCGGTGACGGTGCCGTCGAGCGTGGCCGCGTTGGGCACGATCACGGACTGGTCGGAGCCGGCGTCGACGGTGGGCGCCCGGTTCGTCACCGGTCCGGTGCTGTATTCCACGTGCAGCAGCGGCGCAGATGGCCCGCCGCCCTCGAAGGCCTCGGCGGTCCGCCGTCCGGTGCCGCTGAACTGCAGCGCGAGCGCGTTGCCCTGCGCCCAGCCCGGCCGGTCCACGATCGCCTGGATGACGCTGGCGATGTTCGGAGTGCGCTGCGCGGCGGCGCTCTCACCGATCGTGTTCCAGGCCGCCGGAGTCCAGGACACGCTCTGGGTCGTGGTCGCGCGGGACGCCAGGTTGCCGCTGACCGCCTGGTAGGTCGGCGCGTTGTTGTTCGCCTCGGCGCGGATGGTGATGTTGGCCGCGCCCGTGCTGACCTCGTCGGTCCGGAACTGCACGTACGCGTTGATGATGCTGGCGCCGGCGGGCAGCTGGAGGCCGGTGAACCTGGTGCCGACGATCTGCTGGGTGTTGCCGTCGGTGGTCAACTCGAGGTCGGAGCTCGTGAGTGCGGTCGACCCGCTCACCGCCTGCTCGGCGTCGTCGGAGCCCGCCCCGACCCGTACCTCGATGGCGGCCGGACTGCCCACGGGCAGCACGAGGACCTCGATGTCGTCCGCGGTCGTGGCTTCGCCGTCGAAGGCCGTGAGGCGGAGGTGGTACGTCCCGGGTTCGGAGAAGGTGGCGGTGGTGTCGACCGCGTTGGCGTTGCCGAAGGTGACCGTGCCGAAACCGGTGACCTTGGACCAGGTCGTCGTGACCGTGCCTGGCGGAGTCGGCCGACCGTCGTCGGTCACGGTGCCGTCCAGCGATGCCGACGCGGGCAGGATGACGGACTGATCCGGACCGGCGCTGACCTGCGGCGGCTGGTTGGTGGAGCCGACCGGGGGCAGCGACGCCGACAGCTCGTACATCCGGCCGTCGTTCTCGGTGGGATGGGAGTCGTTGTCCTCGCCACGGGCGACGACGTAGTACGTCCGGATCGACGGGTTGTTCGAGCCGGGTGCGACTGCGAGACCCGCGGCGGCGACCATGCTGGCCGAGGTGGTGCTGATCGTGTTGAGCAGCGCGCCGTTCTTGTCGAGCTCGTAGATCGTGTCCGAGCCGTCGTCGACGATGACGATGGTGTCGCGTACTGCGTCGTAGCCGAGCCCTTCGGGGTCGCGGGCGCCGTACACGGCGACGTCGAAGTTGCTGCGCACGTCGTCGGAGGTGCCGAACTGGCCGTCGTTGCCGCGCTGGATCCGGAAGACCTGGGTGTTGACTCCGTCGACGGTCCAGATCGATCCGGTCGCCGAGTCGTAGTCGATCCCCTCCGGGTCGGTGTTGCCGAAGCTCGCCGTGTCGAAGTGCGTGACGGTGTCGTCGCCGGTTCCGTACCGTGCGTCGCCGCCGGGCGCGACGTCGAAGATCTCCTTGTCGTCGTCGTCGCTGACGATCAGGTGATTGTTGCTCGGGATGTAGCCGGTGCCGACCGGCTCCTCGGACCAGGGCAATGACACGCCGGTGTCGTCGAGCACGCCGGCGCGTGTCGTCCGGTAGAAGTTCACGTTCTGGAAGATCGACATCTCGTTGACCTCGCCGTCAACGATGAACAGCCGATCCGGGCCGGGGAGGTACGTGACGCCTGAGGGGTCGGGGCTCGGCGGGTTGTACGCCGACGTGGCGACCGTTCGGATCAGGGTGCCCGTGGTCGCGGCGAGGGCGGCGACGGCGGTCGCCTCGAGGGTCACCTCGGTGATCTCGCCGGTCACCTTGCCGGCACCGGCGTCGGCGATGAAGAGGTTCGTCGTCGATGGCGCGTCGGTGGCGTCGGCCGAGGGCGCGAAGGCGATTCCTCGTACGTTCGCGAGGTCCAGGCCGGAGGCGTCGTGCCGTTCCTTGATCGCGCCGTTGCGGCCGATGCCGAGCAGCTCGTCCGCGGTCGCGTCGTAGGTGTAGGTGAGCGGCGAGCCCGGGCGCAGGGCGATTCCGCGCATGGCGTGGCCGTCGGCGCCGCTGATCGCGGTCCGGGTCACCGAGCCGTCCGGCGCGATCCGGGCGATGGCCGGGCCGGAGTCAAGGACGACGAGGGTGCCCGAGTTGGAGTAGGTCGCGGCGGCGGGGTCGTCGACACCCGATCGGCCGGCCGGGACGCGAGCGATCGCGCCGTCCGTGGGGTTGACCGCCATCTCGCGGCCGGCTCGCAGCCAGGGCAGCTCGACGGAGGTGAGGCGGCTCTCCGCCGGTGTCAGCGAGACAACGGTGGTGCCGCTGGACGTGCGCGCGCCGGGGACGACCAGTCGTCCGGACGCGGCGTCCCAGGACAGCCCGCTGGGCCGGCGCACGCCGTACTCCACGGTGGCGAACGTCCGGATCGGCTCCAACGGACCGGCGGTCTGAGCGCCGGCAGACTGGATCGATTCCGCGGCAGAGGTCGCGGTGGCTCCTACGAGGCTGCCCGTTCCGAGTAGGGCGAGCCAGGCGCTGACTCCGGCGATGATGATTTTCGGCGCACGTCTCATACTCGAGTCACTCCCCTCGAGCGCTTCACAGCGTGTCCAGTGTGGGCGGAAGCAGCGCAAATGATCGTCCGTGGAATGGCGTAGTCCGGGTACGCAGAAGGCGCTAGAGCCGGTCCACGGCGACGTCCACGCCCTCGACGGTTGTCCCCAGCCGCCCGTACCGCGACCGTTTTCCACAGTCGGCCGCAGGCCCCGCCGGCCGATCCACCTCGTCGCCACGCTGGCGGGTGGAGGTGGAGCCATGGCAACCACGGCAGACGCTCGGCGAGCGCTGGGCCAATGGGGTGAGGATCTGGCCGCGAGACGTCTCACCGAGGCCGGTCTCGTGATCCTCGATCGCAACTGGCGATGTGATCTCGGCGAGCTCGACATCGTCGCGCGCAACGGCGATGTTCTGGTCGCGGTCGAGGTCAAGACGCGGACGACAGACCTGTTCGGGCCGCCGGTCGCCGCGGTCACCCGAGCCAAGGCGGCTCGGCTGCGCCGCTTGACCGCGCGCTGGCTGGCCGAGCACGCCGTGCGGCCGCGCGAGGTCCGGATCGACGTCGTCTCGGTCTTCGTGCCCCATTCCGGCGCACCCGAGATCGAGCACCTGCAGGCGGTGGCCTGAGTGGCACTGGCGCTGACCCGGGCCGTCACGCTGGAGGGCGTTCGTGGCACGGTCGTCGAGGTCGAGGTGCACATCGGGCCCGGACTTCCCAAGACGGTCCTGGTGGGACTGCCGGACGCGGCGCTCAACGAGTCGCGCGACCGATGCCGGGCCGCCGTGATCAACTCCGGTCACTCCTGGCCCAATCGCAGCCTCACCATCGGGTTGTCGCCCGCCTCGGTTCCCAAGAGCGGCGCCATCTACGACCTGGCGATCGCGATGGGAGTGCTCGCGGCCGCGGGCACGATCCCCGACGAACCTATTCGCGAGGCCGTCCTGCTCGGCGAGCTCGCGCTGGACGGCCGATTGCGGGCCGTTCCCGGTGTCCTGCCCGCGACTCTGGCGGCGGCGCAAGCCGGCTACACCCGGGTCATGGTGCCCGAGGCCAACGCCGCCGAGGCGATCGCCGTCGACGGGGTCTCGGTGATCGGTCTGCGCTCGCTTGGACACGCGATCGCCTTGCTGACCGGCGAGCCGGAGCCGGACGATCCGCCGGTGCCGCCGCTGGCCTACTCGCCGCGGGCGATCTGGTCTGGCCAGGACCGGATTGCCGGACTGGACCTCGCCGAGGTGCTCGGTCAGGCGGAGGCCCGCTGGAGCGTCGAGGTCGCCGCCGCCGGCGGGCATCATCTGCTGCTGGAGGGGCCGCCCGGAGCGGGCAAGACCATGCTGGCCGAGCGGTTGCCGGGACTGCTGCCCGACCTGGAGCCGGAGGAGTCGCTCGAGGTCAGCGCGGTGCACTCGATCGCCGGCACGCTTCCGTCCGACGGGCCGCTGCTGACCCGGCCGCCGTTCCTCGATCCGCATCACACGGCGTCGTTGGTCTCGATCGTCGGCGGTGGGAGCCGCATCCTGCGACCCGGCGCGATGTCGCTGGCCCATCGCGGAGTGCTGTTCATGGACGAGGCTCCGGAGTTCGCCGCTCACGTTCTCGAGGGGCTCCGGCAACCGCTCGAAAGCGGCCAGATCAACATCGGACGATCCGAGCGGACGGCCACCTTCCCGGCGCAGTTCCAGTTGGTGCTGGCCGCCAACCCGTGTCCCTGCGGATTCGACTGGGGGCGAAGCGACCGCTGCGAGTGCTCACCCGGCGGGAAGCGCCGTTATCGCAACCGGATCTCGGGTCCGGTGCGAGACCGCATCGACATCTATCGCAAGGTCCAGCCGGTGCGCCGCCACGAGCTGCACAGCGATCTGGCGTTCGTCGAGACCACGACCACGGTCGCCCAGCGGGTGCGGGTCGCCCGCGACCGCCAGAGCGCTCGCTACGCCGGCACGCCGTGGCGGCGCAATGCCGAAGTCCCGGGCACCATGCTGCGCATGCACTGGCCGGTGCGCGCGGCCAAGGTCGGCAAGGTCGAAGAGTGGCTCGCCGAGGGGCGGATCAGCGCACGGGGAGCGGACCGGATTCTCCGGCTGGCCTGGACGCTGGCCGACCTGGCGGACCGGGCCGAGCCGAGCGACGACGACGTCCACAACGCCATGCAGCTGCGCAGCTCCGGGTCACTGCCGGTCGCGCGAAGCCTCCCGGTCGAGGGCGTCGCATGAGTTCCGGATCGGGTCGGCGCCTGGACGGCAGCGAGCCGCCCGCCTTGCCGTCAGCGGGCACGTCGAGCCCGGCCGAGGAGCGACTGGCCCGGCTCGTGCTCTCCTTGGTCACCGAGCCCGGGCATCCCCGGCTCGCCGATCTCGTCGCGACCGTCGGCCCGGTCGAGGCGCTCGAGCGGATCCGGCACGGTGGTGACGCCATCCCACCCGCCTGGCAGGCCGCGATGAGTCGCGATGTTGTCCGGCGGGCCGAGAGCCTGCTGCGCGAGACCGAGGACGGCGACCATCGCTGGCTATGCCCGGGCGACGACGCCTGGCCCGAACGGCTCGACGATCTCGCGCATGTCGAGAACCTCCAGGACCGGGGCGGAGTGCCGCTCGGATTGTGGGTCCGTGGGAGCACGAAGCTGCTGACGGCCGACAGATCGGTCGCGGTGGTGGGAGCTCGTGCCTGCACGGAATACGGCGCCCAGGTCGCCGGTGACATCGCGGCCGACTGCGCTGACCGCGGCATCGCCGTCGTCTCCGGAGCGGCCTACGGCATCGACGCAGCCGCCCACCGCGGGGCACTGGCCCTGCGTGGCGCGACCGTGGCCGTGTTGGCCTGCGGCGTCGACATGGCCTACCCGACGGCCCACCAGCCGATGCTCGAGCGGATCGCCCGGGAGGGACTGGTGGTGAGCGAGCTGTGCCCTGGCGCGCGGCCTTCTCGGGTACGGTTCCTGTCTCGCAACCGGCTGATCGCCGCCTTGGCGACCGGCACGGAGGTGCTCGACCCGCCGATCGTGGCGGTGACGGCGACCGGCACGGTGGTCGTTGAGGCCGCTCGTCGCAGCGGAGCACTCAACACCGTCAACTGGGCGAGTCGACTCGGCCGGCCGACGATGGGCGTGCCCGGTCCCGTCACCAGCTCGGCATCGGCCGGTGTGCACCAGGTGATCCGCGACGGTGGCGCCGTGCTGGTCACCGGCGGCAACGAGGTGGCCGAGGTCGTGGCGCCACTCGGGTCCGAAACGGTCGGCTGGACACCGGGGGAGCGGCGACTCACCGACGGGCTGGCTGCGGACGAGCTCGCGGTTCTCGGGAGTGTCTTCCCCGTGCAGGCTTCCCTCGTG
>JALDXR010000074.1:0-10568 GCA_032154865.1 Nocardioidaceae bacterium | reverse complement strand
ATCCTGCAGGGCGCCTACATGATCCGCTCCGGAGGAGCCGACTCCAGGTCCGGCTGCCACGACGGCGGCGGCTGCATCGACACCCGTGCGCTGGACGTCGACAGCGATGAGGAGCGACGCCTGATCGAGGTGGCCCGCAGCTTCGGCTGGGTGGTGAGGCACCGTGACGCGGGCCACGGTGGATGGCACGACCACCTGCACTGGGTGCTGCTCGGCGACGCGCAGGCCGCTCCCAGCGCGATCTGGCAGATGGCCGAGTATCGCGCCGGCCGCGACGGACTCGACACGCAAGGCGCCGACTACCACTGGCGACCGGACCCCATCCCCACCTTCGACTACGAGGCGTACCTGAGGGGCGAGCCGCCGGCCTAGGACCGGGGTGGAAGGTTCTGGAGCCGAACCTGGCCGCGGGCGACCAGTCGTCCCTCGCCGTCGCGGGACTCCACCAGCCACAGCTGCTGCAGCCGTCCCCGGTGGATCGGCGTCGCCGTCGCCACGATCCGGTCGCCGGCGCGCCCGGCGCGAAGGAAGTCGGTGTTGTTGTTGACGCCCACCACACCACCGCCGGCGCCGTAGTCCTGCTCGGCGTACCAGAGTCCGGCCGCGATGCTGGCGGCGCTCTCGTTGACCGTGCAATGGATGCCGCCGTGGGTCAGCCCGAACGGCTGGAGGTGCTGCTCCGCGACAGTCCACTCGATGACGACACCGTCGGAGTCGGCACGGGTGACCTCGAGACTGAGGACCTCGTGCAGCTTGAGCGAATCCAGCGGCGTCGGCATAGCAGCGACCCTAACCGACCCCTGGCGTCGGAGCCGTCGCCGAGTCAGGCCAGGGGTACGACGTCGGGTGCGCCCATCCGGGCCGCGTCCGCGGTCTCGTCGTCGGGCATCTGCTGACTCTCGCGCTCGGCCTTGATCCGCATCCGGTAGTGCTCGACCTCCCGAGACCGCTGCGCCTTGCTCCAGCCGAGCGCCTGGCCCATCAGGTCCGCGACACTCTCGCTGGCCCGGTCGCCGCGGTCGAACATCTCGATCGAGATCCGGGTCCGCCGGGTCATCACGTCGTCGATGTGCCGCGCGCCCTCGTGGGTCACGGCGTAGACCACCTCGGCCCGCAGGTAGTCCTCGGCGCCGGCCAGCGGCTCCCCGCGCGAGCGGTCGGCCGCGACCAGCTCGAGGATCTCGTGGATCAGCGCGCCGTAGCGATGCAACAGGTGCTCGATCCACACCTCGTGCAGTCCGGACCGCTCGGCGAGGACGTGCCGCGAGTTCCACAGCGCCTCGAAGCCGTCGGCGCCGAGGAGCGGCACGTCCGCCGTGCACGAGCCCGGGACGTTGCGGTCAAGGACCGCCGCGAGGCCGTGGACAGCCTCGTCGACGGCGTCCTTGGCCATCACCCGATAGGTCGTGAACTTGCCGCCTGCCACGACAACGAGGCCGGGTACGGTATGCGCGACCGCGTGCTCTCGTGACAGCTTCGACGTCATCTCCGACTCACCGGCCAGCAACGGCCGGAGGCCCGCGTACACGCCCTCGACGTCCTCGGTCGTCAGCGGCTGCTCCAGCACCGAGTTGACGTGCTCGAGCAGGTAGTCGATGTCGCTGGCGCTGGCCGCCGGGTGCGCCTTGTCGAGCTCCCAGTCGGTGTCGGTGGTGCCGATGATCCAATGCCGGCCCCACGGGATGATGAACAGCACCGACTTCTCGGTACGCAGGATCATCCCGGTCTTGGACCGGATCCGGTCCCGTGGGACGACCAGGTGGATGCCCTTGCTCGCCCGCACGTGGAACTGCCCGCGCTCCCCCGCGAGTCCCTGCGTGTCGTCGGTCCACACCCCGGTCGCGTTGACGACCTGACGCGCCCGCACCTCGAACGTACGGTCCGACTCGAGGTCGTGGACCACTGCGCCGGTCACCCGCTCTCCCTCGCGGAGCAGGCTGACCACCCGGGCCCGGGAGGCGACCGACGCGCCGTAGGCGGCCGCCGTCCGGGCCAGGAACATGGTGAATCGGGCGTCGTCGACCTGCGCGTCGTAGTACATCAGACCGCCGACGAGGGCGTCCTTGCGCAGCGACGGGGCGAGCTTGCGGGCTCCCCGCCGGGTCAGATGCCGGTGGAGCGGTACGCCGCGTCCGTGCTTCGACGCCACCGAGAGCACGTCGTACAACGCGACACCGGACCCGGCGTAGAGCCGCTCCCAGCCCCGGTGCTTCAGCGGATAGAGGAACGGCACCGGCTGGACCAGGTGCGGCGCCAGCCGGGTGAGGAGCAGTCCACGCTCGTGCAACGCCTCGGCGACCAGGCCGAAGTCGAGCATCTCGAGATAACGCAGCCCGCCGTGGATCAGCTTGCTCGACCGGCTGGACGTGCCGGACGCGAAGTCCCGGGCCTCGACCAGACCGACCCGAAGACCCCGCGTCGCGGCATCCAATGCGCTCCCCGCGCCGACCACACCACCGCCGACGACGAGGACGTCGAGCTCCTCACGGGCCATCTGCTCCAGCGACGCTTCTCGAAACTGCGGCGAAAGTGCGATGGCCATCATGCGGTGCCCTTCCCCTCTTATCCGACTTCTATGGCGTCAGTCCACCTCGACCCAGTCGAGCGTGCGCTGCACAGCCTTCTTCCATTGAGCATAGGCAGCATCGCGCTGCTCAGCGCTCCACTCCGGATCCCACCGCTTGGCCTCGTTCCAGTTGGCCCGCATCTCGTCGGTGTTGCTCCAGAAGCCCACCGCCAGGCCGGCCGCGTAGGCGGCACCCAACGCCGTCGTCTCGGCAACCACCGGCCGGCTCACCGGGACGCCGAGCACGTCGGCCTGGATCTGCATGCACAGATCGTTCATGGTGACGCCGCCGTCCACCTTGAGCACGTCGAGCTTGACCCCGGAGTCCTGCTCCATCGCCTCGGAGACGTCGCGGCTCTGGAAGCAGATGGACTCGAGCGTCGCCCGCGCGAGGTGGGCATTGGTGTTGAACCGGGACAGACCGACGATCGCGCCACGGGCGTCGGACCGCCAGTACGGCGCGAACAGACCCGAGAACGCCGGGACGAAGTAGACACCGCCGTTGTCCTCGACCTGGCGGGCCAGCGCCTCGCTCTGCGCCGCCCCGCTGATGATGCCGAGCTGGTCGCGCAGCCACTGCACGGCCGAGCCCGTCACCGCGATCGAGCCCTCGAGCGCGTAAATGGCCGGCTCGTCGCCGAACTTGTAGCACGCCGTCGTCAGCAGTCCCGCCTTCGAGTGGACGATCTCGGTACCGGTGTTGAGCAGCATGAAGTTGCCGGTCCCGTAGGTGTTCTTCGCCTCGCCAGGACTGAAGCAGACCTGGCCGACGGTGGCAGCCTGCTGGTCTCCGAGGTCACCGGTCAGCGGGATCTCGCCGCCGAACGGTCCGCTCGCCGTCGTCATGCCGTACGGGTCGGGCGAGGAGCTCGACCGGATGCTCGGCAGCATCGCGCGCGGGATGTTGAAGAAGGACAGCAGTTCGTCGTCCCAGTCGAGCGTCTCGAGGTTCATCAGCATGGTGCGACTGGCGTTGGTTATGTCCGTGACATGGACACCGCCTGACGTACCGCCGGTGAGGTTCCACAGCACCCACGTGTCGGTATTGCCGAAGATGGCATCGCCGCGCTCGGCAGCCTCGCGTACGCCGTCGACGTTCTCCAGGATCCACTGGATCTTGCCGCCGGAGAAGTACGTCGCAGGCGGCAGCCCCGCCTTCTGGCGGATCACGTCGCCCTTGCCCTCCCGCTCCAGCGCCGAGGCGATCCGGTCGGTGCGGGTGTCCTGCCACACGATGGCGTTGTAGTAGGGGCGCCCCGTGTTGCGATCCCACACGACCGAGGTCTCGCGCTGGTTGGTGACGCCGACGGCGGCCAGGTCACTGTGGGTGAGTCCGGCACCGTGGAGCGCGGACTGGATGACCGCCGAGGTGCGCTCCCAGATCTCGACGGGATTGTGCTCGACCCAGGCGGCTTGCGGCAGGATCTGCTCGTGCTCCAACTGGTGCTTGCCGACCTCGTTGCCTGAGTGATCGAAAATCATGAACCGGGTGCTCGTCGTCCCCTGGTCGACGGCGCCGACATAGTCAGCCATACGTTCCCTCCGTACTGCGTTAAGCGCTGATCGTGACGTACCTGTCGTTGTCCGCTGAGCGTGACGGTCACAGCGTCACGCCCAGCGGTTTGGGCTTCCGATCAGTAAGTCCACTGGGAGAGGAGACCGGCGAGGATTCCACCGATGATCGGTCCGACGATCGGCACCCACGAGTAGCTCCAGTCGCTGTCGCCCTTGCCCTTGAACGGCAGGATGAAGTGCGCGATACGAGGACCGAGGTCACGGGCCGGGTTGATGGCGTAACCCGTGGGCCCACCGAGCGACGCACCAATGCCGACCACCAGCAGGGCTACGGGCAACGGCCCGAGCTCGGACGGCCATCCGCCGGGCGCGAAGCTGAGGATCACGAAGACCAGGACGAACGTGCCGATGATCTCCGTGACCGTGTTCCACGCGTAGTTCCGGATCTGCGGCCCGGTCGAGAAGGTTCCGAGCTTGAGCGCCGGTTCGGCCTCCTCGTCGTCGTAGTGGTCCTTGTACGCCGCCCAGGCGAACACGGCACCGAGGAAGGCACCGGTCATCTCACCGGCGAAGTAGACCATCGTGGAATCGAAAGCGACGTCGACTCCAGGGGCGTACTCGTCAGCTCCCGACGCCCAGATCCCGAGGGTCACCGCCGGGTTGAGGTGCCCGCCCGACTTGTACGCGACGTACACGCCGGCCATGACGGCGAAACCCCACCCAAACGTGATCAGCAACCAGTCGGGTCCGACAAACTTACCTTTGGTCTTGCCGAGCAAGACGTTTGCAACCACGCCGACACCGAGCAGTGTCAGCATTCCCGTCCCGAGGACTTCGCTCCAATAGACTTCGTCCAGCCCCATTGCATCCTCCGCTTCCTCGTGATGCCAGGTGATCGACGGTTAGATGTTCGTCGGCTCCGGCGGCCCGAGACTGAAGCCGGCTGCGGCGAAGGTAAGGACCGGCGACGATGTGGTCAATGTCATGCATTCGACAATGTCGTACGCGAGGTGGGAATGCCGCCGTTCGTCACATCCGACCTAGGCCAGCTGCGTGAGCGGCCGGTCCCCGAACCATTGGCGGGCGGTGGGCGCGAGCCACAGCGGCGCCACGATGCCCGCCATCAGGGCGAGCGGAATCAGCAGCAGACTCTGGAAGCCGTCGGCGCTGAACAAGATCCCCAGGACGACGAGTCCGGCGGCGATCGTCACGGTGATCCGTCCGATCCGGTCCGGTCCGCGACGCAGCGCGAAGTAGGAGTGCCAGGCGAGCCCGCAGGCCGCGGCATAGGCCAGCTCGAACAGCACGCCGGCGCCGATGTCCCGGACGAACGGCAGTCCGGGCAGGAACAGCACCACGACCAGCGCCACGAGTGAGAAGGCCGAGACCGACAGGGTCAGGCTCATGACGACCGGCGTCGGGCGGGACGCTCGCCGGCCCGACCGAGGGCACCTATCGAGTCGGGACCTTGGGCCTGTATCGGCCCGGAATCGCCGTGGATCGAGAGGCATTCGACAATGTCGTACGCAGGATTAGGCTGACGTCCGTGCCGGGTCGCATCCAGTCGATCGAGCGAGCGGTTGCGATCTTGCGGCTGCTCGATGCGGCCGACCAGCCACTCGAGCTGCACGAGATCGCCGACACGCTCGGGCTGGCCCGCACGACCACACACGGCATCGTCACCACGTTGCGCGAGCTGGGTCTGGTCGGCCAGATCCACGACCACGGCCCCTTCCACGGCCGCTACGAGGTCGCGGAGGCGGCCCGCCTGTTCGGCCGCGGCGGGCCGGACCCGCACGAGCTGCGGTCACTCGCGATGAACTGGGCCGACAGCCTGGCGCATCAGACCGGCCTCGCGGTCACGCTCGGTGTGCCCACCCGGGCCGACGTCCTCGTCGTGCACCACGTCTTCCGGCCGGACGGCTCGGCCCAGCAGCTCGCCGTCGGAGAGCGCCGTCCGCTGCACGCCAGCGCGCTCGGCAAGGCGCTGCTCGCCTTCGCCTCGAGCGGGGTCCGGCGGCTGCAGGGCACCGAGCTGACCGTCTACACCAAACGCACGATCCGCAGTCATCAGGCGCTCACCGACGTCCTCGCCGCGGTCCGGCAGGAAGGGGTCGCCACCGAGGACGGCGAGTTCCAGCCCGACCGCGGCTCGGTTGCGGCGCCGGTCCAGGGGCCGGGTGGCCTCGCGGTCGCCGCGGTCGCGACCGTCGGGCGACGCGACGAGCTGTTCACCCGACGAGGCGAGCTCCGCGCGGACCTCGCCGGACCGCTCAAACAGACCGCGCGGGCGCTGAGCCGGGAGGTGCGAAGACTGTGGTGAGGGAGCTCGTCGTCGCCGCGATCGATCAGGGCACGACCTCGACCCGGTGCCTGCTGTTCAACCACGCCGGCCGGATGGTCGCCGTGTCGCAGCTGGAGCACCGTCAGCACTATCCGCGTCCCGGTTGGGTCGAGCACGACGTCTCCGAGATCTGGCGCAACGTCGAGAAGGTGGTGCCGGCGGCACTGCGCGAGGCCGGGCTGACCCCGGACAACCTCGCCGCTCTCGGAATCGCCAACCAGCGCGAGACGACGGTGATCTGGAACCGCCTCACCGGCCGGCCCTTGGCCCGGGCGATCACCTGGCAGGACACCCGGACCGAGGGACTCGTCGAGGAGCTGGCCTCGACCGGCAAGGCCGACCTGATCCGCGACATCTGCGGGATGCCGCCGACGACGTACTTCGCCGGGCCCCGACTGCGCTGGCTGCTGGATCACGTACCCGGGGCACGCGAAGGCGCCGAGAAGGGCGACGTGCTTTTCGGCACCATGGAGAGCTGGCTGATCTGGCAGCTCACCGGTGGTCCGGCCGGGGGAAGCCATGTCACCGACGTGACCAACGCCAGCCGGACCATGCTGATGGACATCCGCGACCTGCGGTGGGACGAGCGACTGCTCAAGACGCTCGACATCCCCGAGGCGATGCTGCCCGAGATCCGGCCGAACGCCACGGTCTACGGCAACTGCCGGACCGTGGTGCCCGGGGTGCCGATCGGAGGCGCGCTCGGCGACCAGCATGCGGCCCTGTTCGGCCAGACCTGCTTCAAGCCGGGTGAGGCCAAGTGCACCTACGGCACCGGCGCGTTCCTGCTCATGAACACCGGCGGCCGGCTCGCGACGTCACCGCACGGGTTGATTCCGACCATCGGGTACGTCGTCGGCGACGGGCCGCCGGTCTACGCCCTCGAAGGATCGATCGCGGTCACCGGGTCGCTGGTGCAGTGGTTCCGCGACTCGCTGGAGCTGATCGACACCGCCCCGCAGATCGAGTCGCTGGCGACGTCGGTGTCGGACAACGGCGGCTGCTACATCGTGCCGGCGTTCTCGGGTCTCTATGCGCCGCGATGGCATCCGGACGCGCGTGGCGTCGTCGTCGGGCTGACGTCGTACGTGACCAAGGGTCATCTGGCCCGCGCGGTGCTCGAGGCGACCGGCTGGCAGACCCGCGAGGTCGTCGACGCGATGAACGCCGACGCCGGGCCCGGCCTCGCCCTGACCCGGCTCAAGGTCGACGGCGGCATGACGGCCAACCACCTGCTCATGCAGTTCGTCGCCGACGTGATCGACGTCCCGGTGGAGCGGCCGTTCGTGATGGAGGCGGTGTCGCTCGGTGCGGCGTACGCGGCGGGCCTGGCCGTCGGCTACTGGGCCGATCTCGCCGTACTCCGGAGCAACTGGCATCGCGCCGGCCTGTGGGAGCCGGCGATGGACCCCAAGCACCGTGCCGTCGAGCACGACAACTGGAACCGCGCCGTCGAGCGCACCTACGACTGGGTGCGCCCGACCTGACGCTCATCCGCCCCATCTGGCCCGGTCATCCGCCCCATCTGGCCCGGTCATCCGGTACGCCAATCACAGAGGTCACAGCGGCACCGGGGTTGGCACGAACCGACCACCGGACCCGGTCGCGGTCGTCGGTCTGCGGCACCGGCGTCGCACCAGAGGTCAGTGGGACGCCGGCCTACCGGACCCGGGCGGGCGACGGGCTCAGTGTCCGGCCGGGATCTGACCGAGCCGACCGGCCTGGAAGTCCTCGAAGGCCTTGACGACCTCGGCCCGGGTGTTCATGACGAACGGTCCGGCCCACGCGACCGGTTCACGGATCGGCTGGCCGCCGAGGATCAGAACGTCGAGTTGCGGAGTACGGCTCTCCTGCTGCGACGCGGCCGCGATCGACAGGCTGTCGCCCGGACCGTACACGGCCAACTGCCCCTCGCGGATCGGCCGGTCCCCCGCCGTACCGCTGCCGCTCAGCACGTAGGCCAGGGCATTGAAGTCAGGTCGCCAGGGCAGGTCGAGTCGCGCCGACGGGGCGAGCGTGGCGTGGATCAGGCTGATCGGCGTGTGCGTGACACCCGGACCGCTCACGCCACCGACGTCGCCGGCGATAACGCGCAGCAGAACACCGGCATCGGGCGTGGTCGCGAGGGCGACGTCACCGCCACGCAGGTCCTGGTAACGCGGGTCGATGAGCTTGTCCGACCGCGGCAGATTGACCCAGAGCTGAATGCCATGGAAGAGACCGCCGCTCATGACGAGCGCCTCGGGCGGCTTCTCGATGTGCAGGATGCCGCTGCCGGCGGTCATCCACTGCGTGTCGCCGTTGGTGATCGTGCCGCCGCCGCCGTTGGAGTCGGAGTGCTCGAACGTGCCGTCGATCATGTAAGTGACGGTCTCGAAGCCCCGGTGCGGGTGCCACGGCGTGCCCTTCGGTTCACCCGGCGCGTACTCCACCTCGCCCATCTGGTCCATGTGGACGAAGGGGTCGAGCCGGGCCATGTCGACGCCGGCGAAGGCGCGCCGGACCGGGAAGCCCTCGCCCTCGTACGCCGACGGCGCGCTCGTCACGGAGACGATCGGTCGCGGCTGGGTGTCGGGGGCTGGTGGGTTGACCCGCGGCAGTGTGGTCGGGTCGTCGACAGTGATCGCTGGCATGGCGTTCGCCTTCTCTCGTCGTGGCGACCTCTTCAAGCATAGTTGAAGATTAAATATTCCGCCACGGCGGCACCGGAGAACGGTGGATCAGATCCAGCCCTCCTCCCAGGCGCGATGCGCGGCGGCGTGGCGCGAGCCGAGGTCGAGCTTCGACATCGCCGCCGACAGGTAGTTGCGCACCGTGCCGGGAGCCAGATGCACCTCTGCGGCGATCTCGTTCACCGACGCCCCGGTACGAGCCGCTCGCAGCACGTCGAGCTCGCGTTCGGTCAGGGGGCAGTCGCCCTCGGTCAGCGCCGACGCGGCGATGTCCGGGTCGACGTAGCGACGCCCGGCGGCGACGTGCCGGATGATCTCGGCGAGCCGGGCGGCCGGCGTCGTCTTCGGGACGAACCCGCTCACGCCGGCCGCGAGTGCCCGCCGCAGCACCCCGGGCCGGGCATGCCGCGTGACCAGAATGATCCTGGTGGTCGACTCGGCTCGGATCTCCGCGGCGGCCAGGAGACCGTCGGCCGGTGGCATCTCGAGATCGAGTACGGCGATGTCGGGACGATGTTGTCGAGCCAGCCGTACGGCGTCGGTCGAGGTCGATGCTTCGGCGACGACGTCGAGGTCGTCCTCCAACGCGAGCAGGGACGCCAGTGCACCGCGCAGGAGATCCTCGTCGTCGGCGAGCAGCAGCCGGATCATCGGACCTCTCCGCTCGGCGCTCGCGCTGTCACCGGCAGGGTCGCGGTCAACTCGAAAAGGTCGCCGGCGTGCTCCCAGGTCAGATCGCCGCCGGCCGACCGCAGTCGCTCGGCCAGCCCGCGCAGCCCGGTGCCGGCGGCCGCGTCGTCAGATTCTTCAGCGCCGTCGTTGCGTATCCGGAGCCGGACGACGCCGTCCTCGATCCGGTAGGCGAGCTCGGCGTGCCGGGCCTGGCTGTGCCGCAGCACATTGGTCGTCGCCTCTCGTATCACCATCGCCAGCAGGTGTCGGCTGGACTCGGCGAGCTGGCTCGTACGCGGGTCGGAGCCCGGCTCGACGGTGAAGCGGGCGTCGAGGTCGGCGGCGGCGAGGACCTTGGCCGCATTGGCGATCTCGTCGTTGATCGACGCACGGCGATATCCCTGTACGACGGCGCGAGTGTCCCGCAGCGCATCGGCCGCGAGCCGCCGCACGTCCTGCAGTTCGGCCGTGGCCCGCGCCGGATCGGCTCCCACGAGGCGCTCCGCGAGCTCGCTCTTGAGCGCGATGACCTGGAGATGATGTCCCTGGATGTCATGGAGATCGGCGGCGAACCGCAGTCGCTCGTCCTTGACCGCGAGCTCAGCCGACATCCGTCGGGCCCGGTCGAGTCGTTCGGCGACGTCCCACGACCACAGCAGGCCGAGCATCACCCAGGCGATCGAGCCGACCATGACGGCTGGGAAGACTGCCGCGAAGGCCAGGCCATCACCGGAGGCCAGGGCGACCACGCCGCCGACAACCGCCGCGGCGACGACAGCGCCGGTGATCAGGATCCGTC
>JALDXR010000531.1:0-3114 GCA_032154865.1 Nocardioidaceae bacterium | reverse complement strand
CCTAGCGGGCGCCGGCCTCCATCATCTGGCGCAGCTCCTTCTTGAGCTCGGAGATCTCGTCGCGTAGCCGGGCCGCGACCTCGAACTGCAGCTCGGCCGCGGCCGCGTGCATCTGCTCGGTCAGCTGGCGCACCAGGTCGGCCAGGTCCTGCGACGGGAGACCGGCGAGATCCGCCGCATGCTGACCGGCCTTCGCCGCGCTGGCCTTGCCGAGGTTGGGCACCGGCGCCTTGCCTCGGCTCTGGGCCCGGCCGGATCCGATCAGCGCTTCGGTGTCGGCGTCCTCACGAGCGAGCATGTCGGTGATGTCGCCGATCCGCTTGCGCAGCGGCTGCGGGTCGACCCCCTGCTCGCGGTTGAACGCCTCCTGCTTGGCCCGCCGCCGGTTGGTCTCGTCGATCGCACTCTCCATCGAGGGCGTGACGTCGTCGGCGTACATGATCACCTGACCCGACACGTTGCGGGCGGCCCGTCCGATGGTCTGGATCAGCGACGTGCCGGAGCGCAGGAAGCCCTCCTTGTCGGCGTCGAGGATCGCGACCAGGCTCACCTCGGGCAGGTCGAGGCCCTCCCGCAGCAGGTTGATGCCCACGAGGACGTCGAACTCCCCGAGTCGGAGCTCGCGCAGCAACTCGACGCGGCGCAGCGTGTCGACCTCGCTGTGCAGATAGCGGGTCCGGATGCCGGCCTCGAGCAGATAGTCGGTGAGGTCCTCGGACATCTTCTTGGTCAGCGTGGTGACCAGGACCCGCTCGTCGCGTTCGGTCCGGGCCTTGATCTGGTGGATCAGGTCGTCGATCTGTCCCTTGGTGGGCTTGACCACGACCTCGGGGTCGACCAGGCCGGTCGGCCGGATGATCTGCTCCACGACGCCGTCGACCCGGCTCATCTCGTAGGGACCCGGCGTCGCCGACAGGTAGACCGTCTGGCCGATCCGGTCGGTGAACTCCTCCCATCGCAGCGGCCGGTTGTCCATCGCGCTGGGCAGCCGGAAGCCGTGCTCGACCAGGGTGCGCTTGCGGGACATGTCGCCCTCGAACATGCCGCCGATCTGCGGCACGGTCACGTGCGACTCGTCGATGACCAGCAGGAAGTCGTCGGCGAAGTAGTCGAGCAGACAGTGCGGCGGTTCCCCCGGGTGGCGGCCGTCGATGTGTCGCGAGTAGTTTTCGATGCCCGAGCAGGAGCCGACCTGCCGCATCATCTCGATGTCGTAGGTCGTGCGCATCCGCAGTCGCTGGGCCTCCAGGAGCTTGTTCTGCTTCTCCAGCTCGGCCAGCCGCTCCTCGAGCTCGGCCTCGATCCCGTGGATCGCTCGCTCCATCCGGTCGGCGCCACTCGCGTAGTGAGAGGCCGGCGATATGTAGGTCTCCTTGTCCTCGCGGACGACCTCACCCGTGATCGGATGCAGCGTCATCAGCCGCTCGATCTCGTCGCCGAAGAACTCGACTCGCACCGCGAGCTCCTCGTAGACCGGGAAGATCTCGAGCGTGTCGCCGCGGACCCGGAAGGTGCCGCGGGTGCCGGCCATGTCGTTGCGGTTGTAGTGGATCGCGACCAGCTGCCGCAGCAGCTCGTCTCGCTCGATCACCTGGCCGGCCTCGAGATGGAGCATCTGGCGGATGTATTCGTCCGCCGAGCCCAGACCGTAGATCGCCGACACGGTCGCGACCACGATCACGTCGCGTCGACTCACCAGCGACCAGGTCGCCGAGTGCCGCAGCCGCTCGACCTCGTCGTTGATCGACGAGTCCTTCTCGATGTAGGTGTCCGTCTGCGGGACGTACGCCTCCGGCTGGTAGTAGTCGTAGTAGGACACGAAGTATTCGACCGCGTTGTCCGGGAAGAAGTTTCGGAGTTCGTTGGCGAACTGCGCCGCCAGCGTCTTGTTGGGCTGCATCACCAGGACCGGCCGCTGAACCCGCTCGGCCAGCCAGGCGACCGTCGCGGTCTTGCCGGTGCCGGTCGCGCCGAGCAGCACGCTGTCCTTGGCGCCGCCTTCGACCCGCTTCTCGAGCAGGTCGATCGCCTCGGGCTGGTCGCCGGACGGCTCGAAGTCGCTCACCATCCGGAACGGCGCCACGGTACGGGTCAACTCATCGGCCGGTCTCATGCTGTCGAGCGTACGGCTTCGACCCGACAGTCCATGGGTTCGCGCTGGTCGAGACGGGAAACCCGGCTAGATTCGGGGACTCCACCTCAGGCGGAAAGCACGATGAAGAACTCGATATGGACCCGCTGGACGACGCTGGTGCCGTTGGCCGGCCTGGTCGTCCTGGCTCCGACCTGGGGACGCGACGTCGGCGTCGTGGTCGAGGTGCTGATCGCCGTGCTGCTCGCCGCCTGCGTCCTGGCCTCCGTGCAGCACGCCGAGGTCGTGGCGCACCGGGTCGGTGAGCCGTTCGGATCGCTGGTGCTCGCGGTCGCGGTCACCGTGATCGAGGTCGGCCTGATCGTCACCCTGATGGTGTCGGGCGGGTCGGACACCGAGTCGCTGGCCCGGGACACCGTCTTCGCGGCGGCGATGATCACCTGCAACGGCATCGTGGGAGTCGCACTACTGCTCGGCGCCCTTCGGTTCGGCACCACGCACTTCAACGCCGAGGGCACCGGCGCCGCGCTCGCCACCGTGGCCACCCTGGCGACGACCTGCCTGGTGCTGCCGTCGTTCACGACCAGTGCTTCGGGCCCGGTCTTCTCGCCGTCGCAACTGACCTTCGCCGCGATCGCGTCCCTGGTCCTCTACCTGACCTTCGTGTTCACCCAGACCGTCCGGCATCGCGACTTCTTCCTGCCGGTCACCCCCGAGGGTGAGATCCTGCCCGAGGACGAGCACGCGACGCCGCCGTCGAACCGGACGGCACTGACCAGCCTCGCCCTGCTGCTCGTGGCCCTGGTGGCGGTCGTCGGCCTGGCCAAGGTCGAGTCGCACCCGATCGAGTCGATGGTCGCGAAGGCTGGCCTGCCGCACGCGGTGGTCGGCGTCGCCATCGCGTTGCTGGTGCTGCTGCCGGAGACGCTCGCGGCCGCACGGGCGGCGGCCCGGGACCGGATCCAGACCAGCCTCAACCTCGCGTATGGCTCCGCCATGGCCAGCATCGGCCTGACCATCCC
>JALDXR010000530.1:0-3115 GCA_032154865.1 Nocardioidaceae bacterium | reverse complement strand
CAACGTCACGTCGGCGTCGAACCCGGCGAGCCCGCTCACCAGCCGGGCGGCCGGGCGAGCGTGCAGCCCGTGGGCCGGTGTGACCTCGAAGACCTCGACGGCGTCGGGCCCGGCCGGAGCGGCCTCGGCCGCCTCGGCGACGACCTCCGCGGGCTCGGCGGTCGCTTCACTGTCGCCCAACTGCGACCGCTTCGCCGCCAGCGCGTCGACCGCCTCGGCGACGACGTCGGCTCGGCTGGCGCCACCGGCGGCTGACACGCTCGCGGCGAGCAGCCCCTCGACCAGCGGTCCGGAGCACAGACTCACGCGGTCGCGCTGCTCGTCGGGCAGCAGCTCCAACGCGAGCTCGGCGCTGAGCACGGCGCTGCCGATGTCCATCAGCACGACCGCGCCGGCGCCGGAGTCGACCTCCTCGATCGCGGCGCTGATCCGCGTCGCGTCGGTGCCGAAGGTCGCGTCGTCCAGCCCGGCGGCGAGCGCCACCCGGACCGGCTGGTCGGCCAGCATCTCGGCCGCCAGGTCATAGGCCGCGGCGGCGAGGGCGTGGCTGTGCGAGACGACGACGATGCCGACGGTGGGCGCTGACTGATCTTGAGGGGTTTGGGCTGCCATGGCTACCCGAAGCCCTCAAGATCCGTCGGAGGAGCCCAGCGCAGCCGCCAGCGTCTCGAGGAGCAACGTCGACGACGCCGCGCCGGGATCGAGATGCCCGATGCTGCGCTCGCCGAGGTAGCTCGCCCGGCCCTTGGTGGCGAGCATCGGGATCGTCGCCTCCCGACCGGTGCGGGCCGCCTCGGCGGCGGCCTTCATCGCCTCGGCCGGCGACTGACCGGACGCGACCGCCTCGTCCAATGCGTCCATCGCCGGCAGCAGCGCGTCAAGCATGGTCTTCTCGCCCAGCTCGGCCTTGCCACGTGCCTTGATGCCGTCGCAGCCGGCCCGGAGTGCAGTGGCCAGGCCCGGACCGTCGAGGGTCGTCGCGTCGCCGGAGGCCGCGGCCAGCCGCAGGAAGAACGTGCCGTACAACGGGCCGCTGGCCCCGCCAACCGAGCTGACCAGCTTCATGCCGGTGCGCTTGAAGAGGGTCGCGAGGTCGGCCGGACGGTCCGACAGCTCGGTGGCGACCGCGCTCATGCCGCGGTTCATGTTGATCCCGTGGTCGGCATCCCCGATCGCGGCGTCGAGCTCGGTGAGCCAGTCCTTCTCCTCGGCGACCCGGTCGGCGAAGCCCTGCAACCAGGAGCTGGCGATCTCGACGTTGAGTGCGGCTTCGCTCATACCCCCCACCGTAGTCCCGGCGTCGAGACGGGAGCGTCCCACAGGCGAAGCAGATCCTCGTCGGCCTTGAGCAGCGTGACCGAGCAGCCGGCCATGTCGAGGCTGGTGATGTACGGGCCGACCAGGGACCGGGCGATCGAGACGCCGGCCTTGTCGAGCACGGCGGCGACCTCGGCGTACATCAGGTAGAGCTCGATCAGCGGCGTGGCGCCCATGCCGTTGACGAACGCGATGACGCCGTCGCCGCCGGTGAAGTCGTAGTCCTCGAGGATCGGGTCCACAAGCATCCGGGCGACGTCGCGAGCCGGGGCCAGCGGCACGCGTTCCCGACCCGGCTCGCCGTGGATACCGATGCCGATCTCCATCTGGTCGTCCGGCAGGTCGAAGGTCGGCTTGCCGGCGGCTGGCACGGTGCAAGACGTGAGTGCCATCCCCATGCTGCGGCCCTGGCCGTTGACCTTCTTGATCACGTCGACGACGCCGGCCAGGTCGCGGCGCTCCTCGGCGGCCGCGCCCGCGAGCTTCTCGACGAGCACGGTCAGTCCGACACCACGTCGACCGGCGGTGTAGAGGCTGTCCTTGACGGCGACGTCGTCGTCGATCACGATCGCCTCGACCTGGACGCCGGTCTCGGCGGCTGCCAGCTCGGCGGCCATCTCGAAGTTCATCACGTCGCCGGTGTAGTTCTTGACGATGTGGACCACGCCGGCACCACCGTCGACAGCGGTGGTGGCCGCCTGCATCTGGTCGGGCACCGGCGACGTGAAGACCTCGCCGGCGCAGGCCGCGTCGAGCATGCCGGGTCCGACGAAACCGCCGTGCAGCGGCTCGTGTCCGGAGCCGCCACCGGAGATCAGTCCGACCTTGCCCTGCACCGGCGCGTCACCCCGGATGACGAGGCGGTGCTCACGGTCGACGCGAAGGTCGGGATGGGCCAGGGCGACGCCGGCGAGGGCGTCCGATACGACGGCGTCCGGGTCGTTGATCAGCTTCTTCATCGTGCGGCCTCCGGGGTGCGATGCGCCTAGTTACCGCTGCGAACCGTACGCGCGCTATCCCGCCTGCGCCAGAGTCCTCCCGACCGTCGTTCGCAGTCGGCGGTCGAGATTGCGCCGGTTGACCCGATCCAGCCTGACCTCGATGACCTCGATGCCGTCCGGAGTACGCCGCAGCGCCGTCCGCAATGCCTCGGCGTCGGCGACCCGTACCCACCGGATTCCGTGCGCCTGGCACAGCGCCGACAGGTCGGTTCCGGTCGGTGTGCCGAAGAGTCGCTCGAAGGAGTCGGCATGGGCCGGCTCGCCCGGCTCGATGACGGCGAAGACGCTGCCGCCGTCGTCATTCGCCACGACCAGAGTCAGGTCGGGACGCGGCTCGTCCGGCCCGATCAGCAGGCCGTTGGCGTCGTGGAGGAACGTCAGGTCGCCGAGGTAGGCGATCGCCCGCGAGGACCGCCGGCCCAGCGCGGCGCCGATCGCGGTCGACACGGTCCCGTCGATGCCGGACAGTCCCCGGTTCGCCATCACCCGGCGCCGCTCGCCGACCGGCGGCGCCACCGCCATCAGGTCGAGGTCCCGGATCGGGTGCGACGACCCGACGACCAGCAGCCCCTGCGGCGGCACCGACTCGGACACGATGCGGGCGACCTCGTACGGCGTCAGGTCCGGCTCCGCCGCCAGCTCCTTGGCGATCGCCTCGGCCGCCGCCGCGTCGGCCTCCCGCCAGGCGGCGAGCCAGCCCTCGTCGGCATCCCCGTCGTCCGCCCGCTCGACGGTCGCGGCGGGCAGCACCCGGGCGGCCCGCTGGCCCGGGTCGTTCCATCGGCCGCCGCCAGGGT
>JALDXR010000529.1:0-3120 GCA_032154865.1 Nocardioidaceae bacterium | reverse complement strand
GCGCGGGCCCTTCGGAGACCTCGACATGCAGGACGCCACGGTGCAGGCGGCCTTCGACGCCTGCCGCACCGAGCTGGGCGACGCGTTCCCCGGCCCGGTCGGCGCACCACACGCTCCACCGCGGACAACGCCGACCACAGCCCGTGCAAGGCCAACAGGATCGTGACGAGAAGAACCCAGAAGGTGACGGCGGTCACCGAAGTTCCCCTGTCTCGGCGACGGTCTGCGCCCACAGCGCACCGGCGAACCAGAGGAACCCGGGTCCGCCCGGGGTCTCCTCTGCGACCTTGATGCCCTCACCGATCAGCCCGGCGACGCGCTCTCGCTCCTGCCTCCTGAGGACCGCAGCACTGTCGGTCTCGTCCACCCCACCACCGGTGGCCACGAGGCGGTCCCCGGGTTCTACGTCCATCTCCGAGACCAGCTGCGCCGCCAGATCAAGGGGAGCGACGCAGGTGTCAGGGGCGATCCACGTCCCCCCCCGCCTCTCATCGGCGGCAGCCATCCGATCCACCACCACGTTGATGTCCCCGTACATCAGGCACCCCCGACAGGAGACGTGGGACCGGCCGGCCCGAGAGGAACCCGACCGATCCCCGCCCCGGCCGCACTGTCGGCGGCCACCTCTACGGTGGAGTCGTGGGGCGTGCCACCGCCCTCATCACACCGAGAGGAATCCTGATGTCCTTGAGCTCTGTCACCATCGACGGCACCATCCTGAACGGCACCGGGCTGCTGTGCATGAGCATTTACGTGCGGGCGAAGACCGCGGCCGAGGCGGGCGGCGAGGAGATGATCGTCCGCGGGAAAGCCCGCGATGGTGACGATGTCTTCACGGTCGTGCTTGTCCGTCCCGACTCCGCGATCAGTGCTCGGATCAGGGACGACAGCACATTGGGTCAGGAGGTGCGCGACCGCTTGCTCGAAGAATCCGGTCAACTCTTCGTTACCGACAGCGAGTAGAGCCCCCGAAGACGGTTTCCCCGAGCCACGGCGGCTGGCCGCCTCCTTCCACCCAGCAGCTGCCCGCTTGTGCCGCTTCGCGGTCCGCCCCCAGAGCTCCGCGGTGCGCGCCCGCTCCTCCGCGAGCCTCCGCCACGACAGTGCCGCCCGCTGTGACGCCCGCAAGGCCAACGCGCACCAGACGGCCGCCAGCATCGTCAGCAGCCACGCCACCATCAACATCCACTCGACCCACGTCACGCGTCCCGCTCCTTGCACGGCATCCCGGTCCAGTCATGACAGGCCCCGCAATACCCCTCAGCCAGATCGACCGGGTGGAAGCTGACCCGGCCGCACCGCGGACAGCGGAACCCCGCCGGCGCCAAGATCGCGACCGCGGTCGCCAAGGTGCGGAGCATCATGGGCTGGCCGCCAGGCCCTCAGCCCAAGCGATGAACTCGCCCAGTGTGTCGGCGTGGATCGTGGAGTAATGGTCCAGGTCGGTGACCACACGCTGGCAGATCCGGTAGCCCGTCTTGTCCCCGCGGGCGAGCGCGAAGTCCGCGAGGTCCTCAATCTGCTGCATGCATCTGCGGATCTCGGTCTGGTGCTGGCGTTCCCTGCTCATGATCCCGAGGACATTGGCTAGCGATGCGCGCCAGTGATCCTCGATGCCACCGTCGGGATCGATGAGCGCGAGTAGCGATCCACCGCCGCCGGACCGTCGGTAGTTGACGTTGTAGTGACAGCAAGGCTTACCTCCGGGGGTGCGCGCGTCGTTGATGTGTGCGCGTGCCCGCTGGAAACGGCCCTGGTCGAGGACGAAGATGCCGCCGGACTTGTTCTTCAGGAACCCGAGCTTCCGGGCGATCTCATCATTGGCGCATTCGACCGCGCCGTCCTCGCCGAGCAGGAACTCGATGATCGCCTCGGCGTCCCGATGGACCTTGCCGGCTCCGCTGCACACAAACTCCCGTGGCCGCGCCTGCGGCACTCCCGTATGACTCACCGGGTTCCGCCCGCGTTGGCGTACCGCTCAATCTCCTCCAAGTTGGCGGTCAGCTTGGACGGCACCAGCTCTGCGGCGCCCTCCGGGGCGAGACGCTCCCCGAGCAGCCTGGTCGCGAAGTACAGCAACGCTTCGTCTCGGGAGGAGGGAACCCATCTGCCCGAGCTGGCGGCCGCCAGGGCCATACTCAGGTTGTTGATGGCACCTTCGATAAGGCGTCCGTAGTCGCGAGGCTTGTCTGTATCGCGTGGGCGCGGGGTGCTGTCTTCATCGGATTCGCCGCGGTCGATGATGGCTTTGACGAGAACGTCCTTAGTGTCGGCATCCATCAGTGAGACGATCCTCACTAGGAAGTCGTCATCAGTCGCTAGCAGTGCAGCCACCGACTTCGCGTTCTTCTTGACTGCGTCCTGGGTGGTCTCACTGGGCGGCCAAGGTGTCGTGGGCAACTCCACTGTCTCCCCGGGATTCGGCCGAGGCCGGCCTGTGGACTGCCACGCATTCACGTAGCGGCGGACTGTGTTGGATGACTTGAGACCGGCAATGCCCAGGGCAGCGAACCGTTCAGGCGACATGACTTCCTCAGAAGTGAGGAGGTCAGACCGTGACCCCTGCCCTGGGAACTCCACGAACGCGGCCACGATGGCGGCCCGCTCCCATTCGGTGGCAGTGACCAGGCGATCCAAATTGCTCCGGTAGCGATCCAGATCGTCCAGGTATTCGTAGACGTTCTCGATGTCCGCTGGGATGGTGAAACTCATGCTGCTGTGTCCTCGTCTGCGGACCAGTTCTTGGCTGCCTGGTAGGTGATGTCGATCTGTCCGTTGGTGACCTCGTACAGGTCACGGGCGACGAGACGCCAGGAACGTCCGAGGGCGCGGCGCTCCCGGATGTAGTCCTTGACCGGCTTGCCGAGGATCATCCCGGCGAGCTTCTGATTCGGGGTAAGTGGATCCACGTGTCGGAACCTAGGTTCAGAATTCGGAACTGTCAAGCCAGACGCGTGTCCCGTTTGGACTTCCTGCGCGTGTGTGTCAAAATACTTGACATGAGTCCAGCAGCGATCCACGTTCTACCGGGGATAGACCCGGTGGACAGGATGATCAACCGAACGATCAAGGCCCTGCTTGCGATCCGCGACATGGACCCCGCGACGTTCATGGCCCGGG
>JALDXR010000528.1:0-3124 GCA_032154865.1 Nocardioidaceae bacterium | reverse complement strand
ACCACGCCACCGGCGTCGCGATGCGGCCCCGTGGGGTGCGAACGAGCAGGCCAGACCGTACGAGGTAGGGCTCGGCGACCTCTTCCACGGTCTCCCGCTCCTCCCCCACGGCGACCGCGAGCGTGCCGAGGCCGACCGGACCGCCACCGAATCGGCGGCACAGCACGTCGAGCACCGCCCGGTCGAGCCGGTCGAGTCCGAGTTGGTCGACTTCGTAGAGCTCCAGCGCCTGGCGCGCGACGTCCTCGTCGACGACTCCGTCGGCCCGTACCTCGGCGAAGTCGCGCACCCGGCGCAGCAGCCGGTTGGCGATCCGTGGAGTGCCGCGGGAACGGCTCGCGATCTCGTCGGCGCCGGGCCCGGTCGTCTCGACCTCGAGCAGCCTGGCCGACCGGTCAACGATGCGCCGGAGCTCGCCCGACTCGTAGAACTCCAACTGCGCGGTGAAGCCGAAGCGGTCGCGCAGCGGGCTCGGAAGCAGTCCGGTCCGGGTGGTCGCCCCGACCAGGGTGAAACGCGGGATCTCCAGCGGGATCGCGGTCGCGCCGGGCCCCTTGCCCACGACGACGTCCACCCGGAAGTCCTCCATCGCCATGTAGAGGAGCTCCTCGGCCGGCCGGGCCATCCGATGGATCTCGTCGACGAAGAGCACCTCGCTCTCGGTGACGCCGGACAGGATGGCCGCCAGATCCCCAGCGTGCTGGAGAGCCGGACCACTCGTGATCCGCAACGGAGCGGACATCTCGGCCGCGATGATCATCGCGAGTGTGGTCTTGCCGAGTCCGGGCGGTCCCGAGAGCAGCACGTGGTCCGGAGTACGGCCACGGCCTCGCGCCGCCTCCAACACCAGCGCCAGCTGTTCTCGTACGCGCTCCTGCCCGATCAGCTCGTCGAGGGTGCGCGGCCGTAGGACAGCTTCGGCCGCTCGCTCGTCGGCGTCCGCCTCGGCGGTGACAAGCGAGTGCTTGGCGTCGGGGCTGTCGGTCATGCCTTGCTCAGGGTACGGAGGGCGGCCTTGAGGACGGCGGCAACGTCGACCTCAGGCGTGTCGGCGACATCGGGCGCCACCTTGTCGAGCGCACCCTCGGCATCGCGAACCGACCAGCCCAGCCCGACCAGGGCGGTGCGAACCTGCTCACGCCATGGCGCCTCGGGCTGCCCACCGCCGGTGGCCGACTCGGTCGCGGCGATCGGCGGCCCCAGCCGGTCCTTGAGCTCCAGAACGATCCGCTGGGCGCCCTTGCGCCCGATGCCCGGCACCGCGGTCAGGGTCGCGAGGTCCTCGGTCGACACGGCTCGGCGCAGCGCGTCGGGGTCGTGGACGGCGAGCATCGCCTGGGCGAGCTTCGGCCCGACTCCGCTCGCGGTCTGCAACAGCTCGAACACGTCGCGCTCGTCGGTGCTGACGAAGCCATAGAGGCTTAGGGAATCCTCCCGCACTACGAGCGAGGTGTGCACGGTGGCCTGATCACCGATGCGAAGCGCGGCCAGCGTGCCCGGAGTGCACCACACCTGCATGCCGACGCCGCCGACCTCGACCACCGCACTGGCCAGCGTGAGCGCCTCGACCCGGCCCTTGACGAACGCGATCATCGCCGCCCCCTCGCACCCGCGGCCGCCATCGCCTGCTCGATCCGCCGATCGGCCTCGCCCCGCCACAGGTGACAGATCGCGAGGGCGAGCGCGTCGGCGGCGTCTGCCGGTGTCGGCCGCTCGGTCAGCCGCAACAGCCGGGACACCATGGTCGTCACCTGCTGCTTGCCGGCCCGGCCACTGCCGGTGACGGCGGCCTTGACCTCGCTGGGCGTGTGCATCGCGACCGGAATGCCGCGTCGGGCAGCGACCACCAACGCGACCCCGCTGGCCTGGGCCGTGCCCATGACGGTGCGCAGGTTGTGCTGGGAGAACACCCGCTCGACCGCGACCGCGTCGGGTTGGTGCCGCTCGATCCACTCGGTCAGCACGACCTCGATTCGTACGAGCCGCTCGGCCGTGGTCAGGTCGGACGGGGTGCGTACGACGTCGACGGCGACCGCGCTGAGCTGCCGTCCCGGCTGGCCCTCGACGACCCCGATGCCGCACCGGGTCAGGCCCGGATCGACTCCGAGCACTCGCATGGATTCTCCGTCCCGTCGCCACGAACAGATGTTCGACACCCTAGTGGCGACGGCGCCGGGTCCGAGGCCGACGCGCCGAGCGGTGCGGGACGGTTAGCCGACCTGCTCGAGCACCTCGTCGGGCGCGTCGAAGTTGGCGAAGACGTTCTGCACGTCGTCGGAGTCCTCGAGCGCCTCGATCAGCCGGAGCACCTGCCCCGCGACGTCGGCGTCGATCTCGACGGTCATCGACGGCACGAACGACGCCTCGGCCGAGTCGTAGTCGAGTCCGGCGTCCTGCAACGCGGTACGGACGGCAACGAGGTCGGTCGGCTCGGACACGACTTCGTAGGACTCGTCGAGGTCGTTGACCTCCTCGGCTCCGGCCTCGAGCACGGCCAGCAGGATGTCGTCCTCGGACACGTCGCCCTGCTCCTGCTTGCGAGGCACGATGACGACGCCCTTGCGGGAGAACATGTAGGACACCGAGCCGGGGTCGGCCATCGTGCCGCCGCCGGTCTTCATCGCGGTGCGGACTTCCATCGCGGCCCGGTTGCGGTTGTCGGTCAGACACTCGATGAGTACGGCGACGCCGCCGGGTGCGTAGCCCTCGTACATGATCGTTTCGTACTGCGCGCCGCCCGCCTCGAGACCGGCGCCCCGCTTGATCGCCCGATCGATGTTGTCGTTGGGCACCGAGGCCCTCTTGGCCTTCTGCATCGCGTCATAGAGCGTGGGATTGCCGGCCGGATCGCCGCCGCCCTGTCGTGCCGCCACCTCGACGTTCTTGATCAGCTTCGCGAAGAGCTTGCCGCGACGGGCGTCGACGACAGCCTTCTTGTGCTTGGTGGTGGCCCATTTGGAGTGGCCGGACAATGCGATCTCCTCAGCTCTGCTCTGCGCCCTGCTGGTCGGCGCTGGCCAGCCCCACGAAAAACCGATGCAACCGGTCGTCGCCGCTGATCTCCGGATGGAACGACGTCGCGAGGACCGGACCCTGGCGTACGGCCACGATCCTACCCGCGTCG
>JALDXR010000527.1:0-3129 GCA_032154865.1 Nocardioidaceae bacterium | reverse complement strand
GCCGACGAGAAGGTCATCTTGATGGGCGAGGACATCGGCAAGCTCGGCGGCGTCTTCCGCGTCACCGACGGGCTGCAGAAGGACTTCGGCGAGGACCGGGTCGTCGACACGCCGCTCGCTGAGTCGGGCATCGTCGGTACGGCGGTCGGACTCGCGCTGCGCGGCTACCGCCCGGTCTGCGAGATCCAGTTCGACGGCTTCGTCTACCCGGCGTACGACCAGATCGTCAGCCAGGTCGCCAAGCTGCGCTTCCGTAGCGGCGGCAAGCTGCCGATGCCGATCGTGATCCGGATCCCCTTCGGCGGTGGGATCGGTGCGGTCGAGCACCACTCGGAGAGCCCCGAGGGACAGTTCGTCCACCAGGCCGGACTCAAGGTCGTGGCCTGCTCCAACCCGGTCGACGCGTACTGGATGATCCAGCAGGCCATCCAGACCGACGACCCGGTCATCTTCATGGAGCCGAAGCGCCGCTACTGGGAGAAAGCCGACCTCGACGAGTCCCAGACCGAGGCGCCGCGGCCGCTGCACAGCTCGCGGATCGTCCACGAGGGCACCGACGCGACAGTGCTCGCGTACGGCCCGATGGTGAAGACCTCTCTGGAGGCGGCGATCGCGGCGGCCGAGGAGGGCAAGAGCCTCGAGGTCATCGACCTGCGTACGCTTTCGCCGCTCGACATGGAGCCGGTTCTCGCGTCGGTACGCAAGACCGGGCGGGCGGTCGTCGTCCACGAGGCGCCGATCACGCTCGGCCTCGGCGCCGAGCTCGCGGCCCGGATCACCGAGCACTGCTTCTACTCGCTCGAGGCGCCGGTGCTCCGGGTCGGCGCCTTCGACACGCCGTACCCGCCGAGCCGGGTCGAGGAGGAGTACCTGCCCGACCTCGACCGGGTGCTCGACGCCGTCGACCGCACTCTCGCCTACTGAAGCGCGGAGGGACGCAGAGGTGTCTGACACTCAACAGTTCAAGCTGCCGGACGTGGGCGAGGGCCTGACCGAGGCCGAGATCGTCTCGTGGAAGGTGAAGCCCGGCGACTCCGTCAAGGTCAACGACATCGTCGTCGAGATCGAGACCGCGAAGTCACTGGTCGAGCTGCCGTGCCCGTTCGGCGGCACCGTCGCCGAGCTCATGGTGCCGGAGGGCGAGACCGTCGCCGTCGGGACGCCGATCATCTCGGTGACGACCGGGGCAGACGGCGCGGCGGCTCCGGCCCCGTCCGAGCCGGCGGCCGCCGGAGCCGTGCCGGAGGCGTCTGAGATCGCGTCGCCGGTCGAGGACGAGGCGGTCGAGCCCGGCCTGATCGGTGGCCCCGCGCCAGGCGGCCGTACGTCCGTGCTGGTCGGCTACGGCCCGCGTACGACCGAGGCGAAGCGCCGGCCCCGCAAGAGCGCGGCGGAAAGCGTGTCGTCGTCGACGGTGCGGCAGGACGTGCATGCGGCGTTCTCGACCGGCCCGACGCAAGCACCCGAGGTCCCGGCCGAGGAGGCCGAGCCAGCAACCCCGGCAGTGCCGGCCGCCAAGGCGGCGGCCCGACCGGTTCGCGCCCTGGCCAAGCCGCCGGTGCGCAAGCTCGCCAAGGACCTCGGCGTCGACATCAACACGATCGAGCCGAGTGGACCGGGTGGGGTCGTGACCCGCGCCGATGTCGAGGCCGTCGCCAACGGCGCCGCGGTGGCGCCTGCGGCAGTCGCGCCTTCGGTGATGCCGGCCGACGGCGCCCAGGAGACCCGGATCCCGGTCAAGGGCGTACGCAAGATGACCGCCCAGGCAATGGTGTCGTCGGCGTTCACGGCGCCCCATGTCACCGAATGGGTGACGGTCGACGTGAGCCGAACGATGCGGCTGGTCAGGCGGCTCAAGCTGGAGCCCGAGTTCCGCGACGTCAAGGTGTCGCCGCTGCTCGTCATCGCGAAGGCGGTGTGCCTTGCGGTGCGGCGTACTCCCGAGGTCAATGCGACCTGGGACGAGGCCGCCGGCGAGATCGTGCTCAAGCACTACGTCAACCTCGGCATCGCGGCGGCGACTCCGCGCGGACTGGTCGTGCCCAACGTCAAGGGTGCCGACCGGATGAGCCTGCGGGAGCTCGCGGACGCCCTCGGCGAGCTGGTCGCGACCGCTCGATCGGGCAAGACGCAGCCGGCCGAGATGTCGGGTGGCACGTTCACGATCACCAACGTCGGCGTCTTCGGCGTGGACGCGGGGACTCCGATCCTCAACCCGGGCGAGACCGGCATCCTGGCGGTCGGCACGATCCGGAAGCAGCCTTGGGTGGTGGGCAACCGGATCCGGCCTCGTGACGTCACGACGCTGGCGCTGTCGTTCGACCACCGGGTCGTGGACGGCCAACAGGGCTCGCGGTTCCTCGCCGACGTGGCCGCGCTGCTGGAGGACCCGGCGAAGTCGCTGCTCTACTGAGGTGCGGAGGTCGTACTCGCGTCCGGCGCGTCCCGGCGCTAGACATCCCACGGTTGGAGGGTGTCAAGCGGCGAGGGGTTCGGTGGTGGGCCAGGCGATGTCTTCGTCGTAGTGGGTGTGGTGGGTCAGGCAGCCGTGGAGGATGCCGACGAGGCGGTTGGCGAGGGCGCGTAGGGCTTGGGAGTGGGTGGCGCCGCGGGCGCGTTGCCGGTCGTAGTGGGCGCGGGCGCCTGTCGAGGTGGTGAGCGCGGCGAAGGCTTGCTGGTAGAGCGCGTCAGCGAGCCGCCGGTTGCGGGCGTAACGTGCCAAGACAACGCGGCGGGTGCCGGACGCCTTGGTGATCGGGCTCATGCCGGAGTAGTTCTTGCGGGCCCGGGCGTCGGCGTAGCGGTGGGGGTCGTCGCCGAACTCGGCAAGCACCCGGGCGGCGAGGATCGGTCCGAGCCCGGGCTGACTCAGGTAGATCTCAGCGTCCGGGTGCCGGCCAAAACCCGCTTTCACCTGTTCCTCGAGCACCGCGATCTGGCGGACCATCTCGCTGGTGACCGCGATGAGTGCGGACACCGCCGCGGCGTAGGCGTCGGTCACTCCCGGCCGAGCGGGCAGCTGCTCGGTGCGCAGCGCCGCGACGATCTGGGCGGCCCGAGTGGCCAGATTCCGTTGCCGGCCGGCTCGGCGCAGCAGTGTCTCCACCCGTCCCGGCGTCAGCCGTCGGC
>JALDXR010000073.1:0-10681 GCA_032154865.1 Nocardioidaceae bacterium | reverse complement strand
TCGGCCGCCCGGTACGCCGACGAGGTGCCGTGGAGCTTCCTCCGCAAGGCCGCCGAACGCAGCGCGGCCGTCGCGATCGTCCTGGACCGTACGACGGAGCGGGCCATCCAGGAGGTCCGCGGCCATCTGGCCCGGATGCTGACGGCGCGCGGCCTCAAGGACTGCCCCCTGTTCGCGGTGCCGGAGTCGAGGATCGACGTCAACGGCCTGCTGCCGTCCGATGTCGTCGCCCAGCTGCACAGCTGGCTCGCCGACCTGGGATCCAACGTCGACGCCCGCACTCAGATCATTCAGCAGACGCTCGACGGCGCGGTCCGCCACGTGGTCTATCGCACCCATGCCGTCGCCGACGCCGCGGCAGCTCAGCACGAGGCCGGCGAGAGCCTGGCGGCCGAGGTCAGCGAGATCTACGACGCCACGATCGAGGAGATCGGCGCGGCGGTGGCCGACGGCACCGTCCTCCGCGGCGAGGTACTGGTCCGCTGGCGTGAGTTTGTCGGCGGCGACCTGGCTCGCTCACTCGAGCAGAAGGTCAGCCGGGTCCGGGAACGCATGATGGGTGCCATTCGCGGTCGGCCACAGGCCGCCGAGCAGGTCGGCCTCGCCCTCGAGCGGGGGCTCCAGATGGTGCTCGTCGAGCGAGCCGAGACGGCGGCGGCCCGGGCGGCCGGACAGTGGCGTACGTCGGAGGCCGGTGCGGCGCTGATCGACGGTGGGGGTGGCGCTCTCGACCGCGCGTCGCGAGATCTCCGGATCCGCGCCGACCGGGTCGTGCGCGAGTGGCAGCGCGAGGTTCTCGAGATGGTGCGCCTCGAAGGCTCCGACAAGCGCGTCACGGCCAAGTTCCTCGCGTACGGCGTCACCGGCCTCGGAGTCACGCTCATGGTCGTCGTCTTCGCCGGCGGCGCTGCGCGCGGCACCCATTCGCGCCACGACGAGTCGGAGGAGGCCGCCGACGCCGTAGCGATCGGTGAGCGCATTCTCGAGTCGGTCTTCGGCGCCGAGACGATGCGGCAGATGGCCGACAACTCCCGAGCCGAGCTCGAGCGGCGATGCCGCGAGCTGTTCGAAGCGGAGAAGTCCCGCTATCTCACGGCGCTGGACGGAGTCTCGGCCCGCCCGGACTCCGCGGTCCGATTGCGAGACGTCGCCCGGGCGGCCGACGACGTCCGTTACGAGGCGGTGCAATGACGGAGCAGGTGGACAGCGAGCACGTCATTTTCGGGACCGGGGGCGGCGACCTCGCGGCCCGGATCCAAGGTCTGGAGTGGGCGCTGACCGCCGCCCGGGGACACCTGAGCGAGGAATTGCTGGGCGAGGCCGAAGAGGTCGTTCAGCGGGCTCGTTCCCGGCTGCGGTTGTCGGCCGAGCACACCATCGTGGCCCTGGCCGGCGCGACCGGCTCGGGCAAGTCCTCGCTGTTCAACCAGCTCTCCGACCTGGAGCTGGCGGCCGTCGGAGTCCGTCGCCCGACGACGTCGTGGGCCATGGCCTGCGCCTGGGGTCCGACCGGCGCGGAGGAGATCCTCGAGTGGCTCGGCATCCCGCCGCGGCACCAGGTGTCGCGCATGAGCATGCTCGACATCTCTCCCGACGAGACCAACATGCAAGGGCTCGTCCTGCTCGACCTGCCCGACCACGACTCGACCGAGGTCGCGCACCACCTCGAGGTCAAGCGGCTCGTCTCGTACGCCGACCTGCTGGTCTGGGTGGTCGACCCGCAGAAGTACGCGGACGCCGCCATCCACGACGGCTATCTCGCGCCGCTGGCGACCCACGCCGAGGTCATGCTCGTCGTTTTCAACCACATCGACGAGATACCGGTCCTGGAGCGCGAGTCCACCATGTCCGACCTCCGTCGGCTGCTCGCGATCGACGGACTGTCGGAGATCCCGTTGGTGGGGACCTCGGCGAAGACCGGCGAGGGCATCGACGACCTGAAGCGCGCTCTGGTCAAGCGCATCCGGGCCAAGCGGTCCGCGGCGGACCGGCTCACCGCCGACGCCGAGACCGCGACCGAGCGGCTGATCGAGGCCAACGGGATGGAGGACCCCAGCGGCCTCGACGAGCGACGCCAGGCTGCTCTGGTCGACGTGCTGGCCGAGGCGGCCGGGGTGCCCGTCGTCGTGGAGGCGGTGGAGTTCTCGACCGCCGCCAGTCGCCGCCGCGCGACGAGCTGGCCGGCCATCCGCTGGCTTTCCCGTTTCCGCAAGGACCCGCTCGCCCAGCTTCGGCTGGGGATGGCGGACTCGAGCTTCTCCGAAGATCGCTCGGCGATGCCGGCGCCCACCAAGGTCCAACAGGCGCGGGTCGACGTCGCGGTGCGCGACCTGGCCGACGACGCGACCCAGGGCCTGGCGCCGCCGTGGGCCGACGCCGTACGACGGGCGTCGACGTCGGACTTCGAGGAGCTGCACGACGCGCTCGACAAGGCGATCGCCTCGACCGATCTGGGGGTGACGAAGAAGCCGGCGTGGGTCCGGATCGTCGGCGTCGTCCAGTGGCTGCTCCTCCTGGCAGCGGTGGGTGGGCTGGGTTGGCTGGCCACCCTGGCGGCAATGGATCTCGCCGGCAACGATGCGCCCGAGCCGCCGTCGATCGGCAGCGTGTCGGTGCCGCTGCTGATGGCGCTGGTCGGGACCGTCGTCGGAATCTGTCTCGGATTCCTCGCTCGGCTCCCCATCCACGTCTCGGCCCGGCACACCGCGGACTACGCCAGTGACGCCCTCCATCAGTCCATCGCCGACGTCGCGCACAACCGGGTCTTCGCGCCGATCGACGAGGAGATCAAGGCCTACGAAGGCACCCGCGATGCCCTCCGGGCTGCCCGCGGCTACTGACATCGACGGGCCGTGTCCGGTTTCGAGGGACGGCACCGACGTCACGGGTGAGAGGCGCCGAACGGGCGCCGTCGCTAAAGGAGAAGTGCCGTGAAGTACATCATCATGTTCTACGCCTCGCAGCAGGAGTACGACCTCATGGAAGGCAACCCGACCGACCGGCCGGCCTGGTCACCGGAGGCGGTCGCCAAGATGCACGCCTTCATGGAGCAGTGGAGCTCCGAGCTCGTCGAGTCCGGTGAGTTCGTCGACGGCCAGGGGCTTGCCGCGCCGGCGCACACCCGCCGGATACAGGGCCTGCGAGACGGCGCGCCGGTCGTCACCGACGGCCCGTACCCGGAGACGCAGGAGGTCCTCGCCGGCTACACGATCGTCGAGTGCGACAGCTTCGACCGGGCGACTGAGATCGCCGCCCGGGTGACCGAGTGCCCGAGTCCGTCGGGTGAGCCGACCGGTTCGGAGTACGTCGACGTGCGTCCCCTCGTGAGTCATCAGGCCGACCTGGAGATCTAGTGCCGTGGACGGCTCCGACATCGAGGGCCTGCTGCGTCCGCTGGCGCCGCAGGTCCTCGGTGCGGTCGTCCGCCGCTACGGGCACTTCGATCTCGCCGAGGACGCCACCCAGGAGGCGCTCATTGCGGCGGTGGCGCACTGGCCGGCCCAAGGCGTACCCGACGATCCGAGAGCCTGGCTGATCCGGGTCGCCGCGCGCCGGCTCACCGACCTGCTGCGCAGTGAGCAGGCCCGCCAGCGCCGGGAGGACACCGTGGCGTCCTGGACGCTTCCCGAGGATCGACTCGACGCGCCGGCGGACCAACCGCCTTCGGCCACCGACGACACGCTGATCCTGCTGTTCCTGTGCTGTCATCCGGCGCTGTCTCCGGCGTCCCAGATCGCGCTGACCCTGCGGGCCGTCGGCGGTCTGTCGACGGCCGAGATCGCCCGGGCGTTCCTCGTACCCGAGGCGACGATGACGCGCCGGATCAGCCGGGCCAAGCAGCGGATCCGGGACAGCCGGTCGCCGTTTCGGATGCCCGCAGACAACGAACGCGCCGATCGACTCGCCGCCGTGCTCCACACGCTGTATCTGATCTTCAACGAGGGCAACGCGACCACGTCGGGTCCAACGTTGCTGCGCACCGAGCTCGCCGCCGAGGCGATCAGACTGACCCGGTTGGCCCATCGGCTGCTGCCCGACGACGCCGAGGTGACCGGGCTGCTTGCCTTGATGCTCCTCACCGACGCGCGGCGGCCGGCGCGCACGGGACCCAACGGCGAGTTGATCCCGATGGCCGACCAGGATCGCGCTCGGTGGGACGCCGCCGCCATCGCCGAGGGGGTGGCGCTCGTGTCCGAGGCACTGCCGACGAGAGACACCGGCCCGTATCAGCTGCAGGCAGCGATTGCCGCTCTGCACGACGAGGCACCCAGCGCTGAGGCCACCGATTGGCCGCAGATCGTCGCCTTGTATGAGGTGCTGTTGCGCATCGGCGACAATCCGATGGTCGCACTGAACCATGCGGTGGCCGTGGCGATGGCGCAGGGCGCTCCGGCGGGCCTGGCGCTGCTCGAGGGACTGGCGTCCGACCGGCGGATCTCCGACGACCATCGGTTCCACGCCGTACGCGCTCATCTGCAGGAGATGGCCGGCGACCCGGTCGCGGCTCGGGCGTCGTACGAGGCCGCCGCGCAGCGGTCGACGAACCTCCCACAGCAGCGCTACCTCAATGCCCGGGCCGCTCGGCTCGCCGGGTTCTAGTTCGATCCACAGGCGGTCCGACGCGAGTCGTCGTCCACAGATACGGCTCGGGACGCCGTCCGGTCGGCTCCCGTGAGCAGGCTGACAGATGTACGAGCGAGCCGCCGGGCCCGCGTCTGCGAGGAGGACCGATGAGTGATGTCAACGTGACGGTGTTCGGCTACGTCGGCACCGAGGTGGAGTTCCGAGGCGGCAACGGCAAGGCCGAGCGGGCGATGTTCCGGATCGGCTCGACACCGCGGTGGTTCGACCGCGCGACCCGGGAGTGGCGCGACTCCGACACCGTGTGGCTGACCGTCAAGGCATGGCGCGACCTCGCTCGCAATGTTGCCTCGTCGATCAACAAGGGCGAGCCGGTCGTGGTCGTCGGCAAGCTTCGCGCCTCGGTCTGGAAGGGCGACGACGGGCTGGAGCACCGCCGAGACGTGCTCGAGGCGACGACTGTGGCGCACGACCTGGCGCGTGGCACCAGTGCGTTTCGTCGCACGGAGCGGCCAGTGGAGCGGGACGATTCCACCGCCGACGACGAGGAGATGTTCCGCGAGCTCGAGCAGTCGATGGGCGCAACCCTCGGCGGCGAGACGTCCGCGGGTGAGTCCTCGGTTCCGACGCTGGGTGCGGCCTGACCGGCCGCGGTGCCGATTGGGAGCGACGACGGCCGAGCCCGTAGGCTGAATGATCATGGCGGAATACGTCTTTACGCTGCGCAACGTCCGCAAGGCCCACGGCGACAAGGTCGTTCTCGACAACGTCACCTTGTCGTTTCTGCACGGGGCCAAGATCGGCGTCGTCGGGCCTAACGGCACCGGCAAGTCCAGCCTGCTCAAGATCATGGCCGGGATCGACCAGCCCAACAATGGCGACGCGATCCGCGACCCGGAGGCGACCGTCGGCATCCTGCTGCAGGAGCCGCCGCTGACCGAGGGGACCACCGTGCTCGACAACGTCGAGGAGGCGGTGGGGGAGATCAAGGCGAAACTCGATCGGTTCAACCAGATCAGCGAGCAGCTGGCCGATCCCGAGGCGGACTACGACGCGCTCCTCGCCGAGATGGGGGAGCTGCAGACCGATCTCGACCACGCCAACGCGTGGGACCTGGACTCCCGGTTGGAGCAGGCGATGGACGCCCTGCGGTGTCCGCCGCCGGACTGGCTGGTCGACACCCTGTCTGGCGGTGAGCGTCGCCGGGTCGCTCTGTGCAAGCTGCTCCTGCAGCAGCCCGACCTGCTGCTGCTCGACGAGCCGACGAACCACCTCGACGCCGAGAGCGTGCAGTGGCTCGAGCAGCATCTGGCGAAATATCCGGGTGCCGTCTTGGCCGTGACCCACGACCGCTACTTCCTCGACAACGTCGCGTCGTGGATCTTGGAGCTCGATCGCGGTCGAGCGCACCCCTACGAGGGCAACTACTCGACCTATCTCGAGACCAAGCGCCAGCGGCTCGTGGTCGAGGGTCGCAAGGACGCCAAGCGTGCCCGGATCCTCGAAAAGGAGCTGGAGTGGGTCCGCTCCAACCCCAAGGCGCGCCAGGCCAAGAACCAGGCTCGGCTCAAGCGCTACGAGGAGCTCGCCGCCGAGGCCGAGCGGGCTCGCAAGCTCGACTTCGAGGAGATCAACATCCCGGCCGGACCGCGGCTTGGCGACATCGTCCTCGAGACGAGCGACCTGAAGAAGAGCTTTGGCGACCGCGAGCTGTTCGGCGGCCTGTCGTTCAACCTTCCGCGGGCCGGAATCGTCGGCGTGGTCGGACCGAACGGTGTCGGCAAGTCGACGCTGTTCCGGATGATCGTGGGGGAGGAGACGCCGGACTCCGGCGAGCTGAAGCTCGGCAGCACGGTGAGCGTGTCCTATGTCGACCAGAGCCGCGGCCACTTGGATCCCAAGCAGACGGTCTGGCAGCTCGTGTCGGACGGCCTCGACCACATCAAGGTGGCCAACTTCGAGATGCCGAGCCGGGCCTATGTCGCCTCGTTCGGGTTCAAGGGTTCCGACCAGCAGAAGCCGGTCGGGGTGCTGTCCGGTGGCGAGCGCAACCGGCTCAACCTGGCACTGACCCTCAAGATGGGCGGCAACCTGCTGCTGCTCGACGAGCCGACCAACGACCTCGACGTCGAGACCCTGCAGTCGCTCGAAGACGCGCTGCTGGAGTTCCCCGGCTGTGCCGTCGTCGTGTCCCACGACCGATGGTTCCTCGACCGCATCGCGACCCACATCCTGGCCTGGGAGGGCACCGACCAGGATCCGGCGCAGTGGTTCTGGTACGAAGGCAACTTCGCCGACTACGAGGCCAACAAGGTGCAGCGGCTCGGTGCCGAGGCAGCTCGGCCGCACCGGGTCACCTATCGTCGGCTCACTCGCGACTGACGCCGACGAGGCGGTCGACGTCCTGACTGCCGTGGGACCGTCGCGGTCGGCGTGGCGTCTGGTGTTCGACCTGCGATGATGCGGTCTGATGCCGATCCGTGTGTACGCCCACGAGCTTCCCGGGCCTGGTGAGATGCTGCGGCTGATCCGTACCGGCGAAGCGAACTCCCGCAGCGAGCTGGCGCGCGCGACCGGGCTGTCCCGCACCGCGGTGTCGGCTCGGCTGGCCGGCTTGTTCGACTCCGAGCTGGTCATCGAGACGACCGACGCAGTGAGCACCGGCGGACGGCCTCCGACCCGGTTGCAGTTCAACCCGGAGGCCGGAGCGGTGTTCGCCGCCGCGATCGGGCGCAGCCGGCTCCAGGTGGGGCTGTGCGATCTGGCCGGACAGCTGCTCGCGCTGCGCACCGAGGACCAGGACGTCGATGCCGGCCCACAGGTGGTCCTTCCGCGGGTGCGGGCGATGTTCAAGGAGCTGCGGACGCAGGCGGATCTGCCGGCCAGCCGGGTCCGCGGCATCGGGGTCAGCATCCCCGGGGTCGTCGACCTCGAGCGCCAGATGGCACTGAGTGCACCGGAGCTGGTCGGCTGGGACGGCGAGCCGGTCGCGCCGCCGTTGCAGAAGGGGTTCGACGTCCCGGTGTTCCTCGAGCGGGACTGCAACGCGATGGCGCTCGCCGAGCGGGACGGGCTGCTGCGGGAGTATCGAGACCTGATCCTGGTCAAGGTGTCGACCGGCATCGGCGCCGGGATCGTCCTGGACCACCGCCTGCATCGCGGCTTCGGGGGTGTTGCCGGTGAGATCGGCCACACTCGGGTCGCGCGGCCGGAGGGGCGGATGTGCCGATGCGGCTCGATGGACTGCCTCGAGGCGTACGCGTCCGGGTGGGCACTGGTCAAGGCGATGCGGGAGCGCGGGCGCCGGGTCAATCACGTGCGGGACGCGGTTGCTCGGGCGCTCGACGGCGACGGGATCGCGACCTCGCTGATTCGCGAGTCGGGCCGGCAGGTCGGCGAGATCCTGGCCAGCGTGATCAACCTGCTCAACCCGCAGGCGCTGGTCATCGGTGGTGACATGGCCGCTGCCTTCGAGCCGCTACTCGCCGGGATTCGAGAGAGCGTCTATGGCGGCGCGGTCACACTGGCGTCCCGGGACCTGCGGGTGCTCCCGACGTCGCACGGCGAGCTCACCGGCGTCGTCGGCGCGGCGAATCTCGTGTTGACCGAGGTGTTGAGCGCGAGCGCCGTCGACGCCCTGGTGCGTGGCTGACTCCGAAGGCCGGCGGCACCGCCGTCAGGTCGTCCGCGGCGCGAGGTGGGCGCCGATCTCCTCGAAGGCGTCGCCAAGGGTCGCGAACTGGCTGGGGCTGAGCTGGTCGATCAGGTGCTCGCGGACGCCGCGCACGTGAGTGTGGGCCGCCTCGACGAGCAGCTTCCAGCCCTTGTCGCTCAGCGTCGCCCACCGTCCGCGGCCGTCCTGGTCGCAGCTGAACCGCTCGACCAGCCCGGCCGCCTCCATCCGGGCGATCGTGTGCGTGGTGCGGCTTCGGGAATGTGACATCGATGACGCCAACTCGGCCATCCGGAGGCTGCGGTTGTCGGCCTCGGAGAGCCGGACCAGCACCTCGTACTCGGGGAGCGACAGCCCGTGGGCCTCGCGGAGCTCCCGGTCGAGCCGCTCGAGCAGTCGGGTCGTGCCGATGATGTAGGAGCGCCAGAGTCGCTGCTGCTCAGGGTCCAGCCAGTTGGCGCCTGCCTCGCCCGGGAAGCAGTCGTCGACGTCGGCCGACGAGGCCGGGCGCGCCGAGGTCTGACTGGTCATGGTGAGATTCTACCTGCCAGCTGGTTGAGGATTAAATCAAAGGGTGCCACCGTTGATAGTGGTTGAACACTCAACAACAAGGAGCTAGACCATGACTCAGCTTGAGGGCCTGGTGCCAGGCACCTGGGCCATCGACCCCGCGCACACCGAGATCGGTTTCACCGTCCGCCACCTCATGAGCAAGGTACGCGGCAAGTTCGACGAGTACGAGGGCGAGATCGTCATCGCCGAGAACCTCTCGGAGTCCAGCGCGAACGCCACGATCCAACTCGACTCGGTCAACACCGGCACCGCGCAGCGCGACGACCACCTGCGGTCGAGCGACTTCTTCGAGGTCGACGAGAACCCGGTCATGCGCTTCCGGTCGACCGGGATCCGTGCCGACGGCGAGGACTACGTCGTGACCGGCGACCTGACCGTCAAGAACGTGACCCGGCCCATCGAGCTCGGCCTGGAGTTCCTGGGCGTCGGCCCGGACCCGTCGGGCGGCACCCGCGTCGGCTTCGAGGCGTCGGCCAAGATCAGCCGTCGGGACTTCGGTGTCGACTTCAACATCCCGCTCGAGGGCGATCGCTTCGTCATCGGCGACCAGGTGACCATCCACCTGCAGGTCGAGGCCGTGCTCCAGAAGGAGACCGAGCCGACGGACGCCTGAGCGTTCACCACCGTTCAGCGCCCCTGACGCATGTTCGGGGAGTACGGGTGAGCAGCGGATCACAGTCGGCGGCCGAGGTGCGAGGTACCGTGAGGCCGACGTCCCGCGAGAGAGGTCCCACATGCCCGAAGCTGTCATCGTCGCCACCGCTCGATCGCCGATCGGGCGGGCTCGCAAGGGTTCGCTCACCGAGATGCGTCCCGACGATCTGACCGTCCAGATGGTGCGCGCCGTGCTGGACAAGGTTCCGCAGCTCGACCCGGCCGACATCGAGGACTTGATGCTCGGGTGCGGTCTGCCGGGCGGCGAGCAGGGCTTCAACATGGCGCGCGTGGTGGCGGTGCTGCTCGGCTACGACCACCTGCCGGGCACGACGCTCACCCGCTATTGCGCGTCGAGCCTCCAGACGACGCGGATGGCGTACCACGCGATCAAGGCCGGGGAGGGGGACGTCTTCATCTCCGCCGGCGTCGAGACCGTGAGCCGCTACGTCAAGGGCAACAGCGACACTCACCCCGACACTCACAATCCGATCTTCGCCGCCGCCGAGGAGCGGTCGGTGCGCCGGGCCGAGGGCGGTGCGGAGACCTGGGCCGACCCGCGGGAGGGCGGCGACGTCCCGGACATCTACCTCGCGATGGGCCAAACCGCTGAGAACCTGGCACAGCTGAAGGGCGTGACGCGGGCCGACCAGGACGAGTTCGGCGTACGCAGCCAGAACCTCGCCGAGAAGGCGATCGCCGACGGCTTCTGGGCCAAGGACATCACTCCAGTCACGCTGCCCGACGGCACCGCGCTGGTGGCCGACGACGGACCGCGGCCCGGGATCACCCTCGAACGGGTGGCCGAGCTCAAACCGGTGTTCCGGCCCGACGGCAGGATCACCGCCGGCAACTGCTGCCCGCTCAACGACGGCGCGGCCGCGGTGCTGGTGATGAGTGACACCAAAGCTGCCGAGCTGGGCATCACGCCGCTGGCCCGGATCGTCGCGACCGGCATCACCGCGCTGTCTCCGGAGATCATGGGCCTCGGTCCGGTCGGAGCGTCGCGGCAGGCGCTGGCGCGCGCCGGCATGACGATCGACGACATCGACCTGGTCGAGATCAACGAGGCCTTCGCCGCCCAGGTGATCCCGTCCTATCGCGACCTCGGGATCGACATCGACAAGCTCAACGTCAACGGCGGTGCGATCGCGGTCGGCCACCCGTTCGGCATGACCGGCGCCAGGATCACCTCGACCC
>JALDXR010000526.1:0-3155 GCA_032154865.1 Nocardioidaceae bacterium | reverse complement strand
GCGGGAGATGCCGGGATGGCTGGGCCGATCGGGCGCAGTACGGGGTTCGTCATGGCGTCGCTTGTGCTCAGAACCACAATCGTGACGATCAAGACACGATTGTGGGACGGGGGCCGTACGCTGCGTACCGAGAGTAGGGTCGTCAGAGACGAGCGTAGGTGGAGGTGTCGCGATGTCGGAGCAGCCGGATCAGACTCGCTCGCCCGAGCAAGCCGAGAGCGAGATCACGTACTTGCGGGCCGAGGTGGAGCACCTGCGTCGCCGCCTGTCCTCGGGACCGAGTGACAGCCGGAGCCTCGAGGCACGGCTCGCCGAGACGCAAGCCCGCTTGTCCACGCTGTCGGCCCAGAACGAGCGCCTGACCAACACGCTCCGCGAGGCCCGCGACCAGATCCTGACCCTGAAGGAGGAGGTCGACCGGCTGGCCCAGCCGCCCACCGGGTTCGGCACCTTCCTGGGTCGCAACGACGACGAGACGGTCGACGTGTTCACCGGCGGCCGGAAGCTGCGGGTGTCGGTCAGCCCGTCGGTCGAGCTCGACGAGCTCCGCAAGGGCCAGGAAGTGCTGCTCAACGAGGCACTCAACGTCGTGGCCGCGCTGGAGTTCGAAGAGGTCGGCGAGGTCGTCATGCTCAAGGAGACCCTCGCCGGCGGCGATCGGCTGCTCGTCATCGGCAACGCCGACGAGGAGCGCATCGTCCGGGTCGCCGAGTCGCTGAAGAACGACAAGCTTCGCGCCGGCGACTCGCTCCTGCTGGACGCCCGGGCCGGCTATGTCTACGAGAAGGTGCCGAAGACCGAGGTCGAGGAGCTCATCCTCGAGGAGGTCCCCGACATCGACTACGAGAGCATCGGCGGACTGCGCGGTCAGATCGAGGCGATCCGGGACGCCATCGAGCTGCCCTACCTCTACCCGGACCTGTTCACCGAGCACCAGCTGACGCCGCCCAAGGGCATCCTGCTCTACGGCCCGCCCGGCTGCGGCAAGACCCTGATCGCCAAGGCGGTCGCGAGCTCACTGGCCCGCGAGGTCGCCGCCAAGACCGGCGAGGAGGGCAAGAGCTTCTTCCTCAACATCAAGGGCCCGGAGCTGCTCAACAAGTACGTCGGCGAGACCGAGCGGCACATCCGGCTGGTCTTCCAGCGCGCTCGGGAGAAGGCCAGCGAGGGCACGCCGGTCATCGTGTTCTTCGACGAGATGGACTCGCTGTTCCGTACTCGCGGGTCGGGCGTGTCCTCCGACGTCGAGAACACGATCGTCCCGCAGCTGCTGTCGGAGATCGACGGCGTCGAGGGCCTCGAGAACGTCATCGTGATCGGCGCCTCCAACCGCGAGGACATGATCGACCCGGCGATCCTGCGGCCCGGCCGGCTGGACGTCAAGATCAAGATCGAGCGGCCCGATGCCGAGTCCGCCCGCGACATCTTCAGCAAGTACCTCCTGCCCGAGCTGCCGCTGCACGCCTCGGACCTCAAGGAGTTCGGCGACGACCGCGACGCCTGCGTTTCGGGCATGATCCAGCGCATCGTCGAGCGGATGTACGCCGAGACCGAGGAGAACCGCTTCCTCGAGGTCACCTACGCCAACGGCGACAAGGAAGTGCTCTACTTCCGCGACTTCAACTCCGGCGCGATGATCGAGAACATCGTCGACCGGTCCAAGAAGATGGCGATCAAGGACCTCATCGAGTCCAACCAGAAGGGCTTGCGGGTCCACCACCTGATGCAGGCCGTGGTCGACGAGTTCAAGGAGAACGAGGACCTGCCCAACACGACCAACCCCGACGACTGGGCGCGGATCTCGGGCAAGAAGGGCGAGCGGATCGTCTTCATCCGTACGCTCATCTCCGGCAAGGAAGGCACCGAGCCGGGCAGGTCGATCGACACGGTCGCCAACACCGGCCAGTACCTCTAGCGGCGGCGCTCGATGTCCAAGGCCGAGGACTCCGAACGACTCGCCAAGGACCTGGAAGCGATGGTCGCCGCGCGCAGCGATCTCGATTCGTCGTACGAGCCGGCGCTGGTCGAGTCGTTTCTCGAACGGGTCGACGAGGCGGTCGAGAAGCGGGTCGAGGCCGAGCTGAAGCAGCGCGACGACGAGGGCTTCGACAAGGAGATGGCACTCGCGACGATGGGTCTCGGCATCCCGATCACGGTCGTGGCGGGCATCTTCGGCGAGGCCTACGGCATCGCGATCGCCTGGGCCGGAATCGTCGGGGTCAACCTGTCGGCTGCCTGGGGCGCGCGGCGGAAGCGGCGCCGCTAGGGCATGTCTACCTCTAGGGAGACACGCCCTTGGGCAGACTCACGGCGCGGCTGTCGCCAGTCGCTTGCGGACCCCGGCGAGCCCGCTCCGGACGTATCCGTCCTCGCCGGTGTCGACGCCGTAGAGCACCTCGTGCCACGGGCCGAGCTGATGCCAGGCATAGGCACGCCGCCGCATCGAGTCGTCGACACCGTAGGCCTCGCCGACCGCGGCCGCGACCGGCGCGGGCGCACCGTTGAGCAACCAGGCCAGGTCGATCGCCGGGTCCGTCACGCGAGCGTCGGTCCAGTCGATGACACCGGCCACCGCTCCGTCGGCGACCAGGATGTGCTCCGGCCCGAGATCAGCGTGCGCCAGGGCCAGGCTCGGCGGCGTCGCGGCGGCCGAGGCCAGCAGTCTGGCCCCCTGGGTGGCCGCGTCGTCGTCGAGGTGCGGGAGCACCTCCCGGCGCATCCGGCCGATCTCCCCGGACAGTACGTCGCGGGCCGCGTCGGCATCGAGGGCGCCGTGGCGCTCCGCATCGGCTGACGGCACCGCGTGGAGCGCACGCAGGAAGGCCCCGAGAGCAGTGCCGATCGTCCGGGGGCCGTCCTCGAGCGGCTCACCCACCAGCAGTCGATGCCGCACCCGCAGCGGCTCGTCCCGGACGATCGTCGGCTCCGGCACCGGCACGGGCAGTTGCGGTGCGAGCCACGTCATGAGCCGTACCTCGGCCCGGAGCCGATCCGCCACCTCGGGCCGTCGCGGCTCGCGGTCCAGCCACGTGTCATCGATAATCCAGGCCCGGCTGTCCCATCCGGCATCGATCGATTCCACCCACCCGACCCTCCCGCACCGGTTTCGTACCCGCAATCGACCGAAGCCTGCGCCGACCCCGAGAACGTCCCGG
>JALDXR010000525.1:0-3161 GCA_032154865.1 Nocardioidaceae bacterium | reverse complement strand
GCCCTGCGCGCCATCGCGCCGATCGTCGCCAAGGCGCTGGCGTCCTAGCCCGCCTCGGCGGCGGGTCCGTCAGGTGCCGGAGAGGGGACTCGAACCCCTACACCCGAAGGCACAGGATCCTAAATCCTGCGTGTCTGCCAATTCCACCACTCCGGCCTGGCCCCGAAGTCTAGATCGGCCCGGATCAGACGCCGAGTTCGCGACGCAGCTTCGCGACGTGTCCGGTGGCCTTGACGTTGTACTGCGCGACCTCGATCGAGCCCGACTCGTCGACGACGAAGGTGGATCGGATGACGCCCTCGACGGTCTTGCCGTAGAGCTTCTTCTCGCCGTACGCGCCCCACTGCTCGAGTACGTGACGCTCGGGGTCGGACAGCAGCGTGATCGTCAGCCCGTCGTGCTCGCGGAACTCTGCGAGCTTCGCCGGCTGGTCGGGGGAGATGCCGAGCACGGTGTAGCCGGCCGCCTGGAGGGAGTCGAGCGAGTCGCTGAAGTCGCAGGCCTCCTTGGTGCAGCCGGGTGTCATCGCGGCCGGATAGAAGTACACGATCACCTTCTGGCCGCGAAGCTCGGACAGGGTCACCTTGTCGCCGCGGTCGTCGGACAGGGTGAAGTCCGGAGCGGCGTCGCCGGGCGCGAGTCGAGTGGGAGCTGTATCAGGCATCGAAATCCGTTCGGACGTGCTGGTCGGTGTCATATGAGCGTAGTCGCTGAGGTGAACCGATACGGTTGTGGCTAGAGAGACCAGTGTCGACGTCGCGGCGTCGACTCGACGGAGGAGGATGGTGTGGCCCGCGGTTCCAAGGACCAAGACGCGCGCGACTCGGGTGGCGTGGGTGCCGGCAACCGCACACCGGACGCTCTCGTACGCGACATCGAAGCCGCCCGCGACCGGCTCGCCGACACGATCGACGAGATCGTGGACCGGACCAATCCCAAGAACGTGGCCCGGCGTACCCTCGGCAAGGCCAAGGCGCGATTCATCAACGAGGACGGGTCGCCGCGGCTCGAGAACATCGCACCGGTCGCCGGCGGCATCGTCGGCGTCGCCGCGCTGATCGTCGTCGTACGCCGCCTCGTCGGCCGCAACTGACAACGCCAACCCAGGGGAGCCTGTGCCGTCCAAGTCGTCAGCCTCGAAGGACCGGGATCGGAAGGAGTCGGACAGCGCCGCACGAGCCGACAAGCTGCCGATCCAGATGCTGCACGATCGGCTTCTCGTGACGCTGGATCAAGACGCCGGAGAGCGCCGTTCGTCGGCCGGGATCGTCATCCCGGCGACCGCCACCATGGGCCGGCGACTCGCCTGGGCACGGGTGCGTGCCGTGGGTCAGAACGTGCGCACCGTACAGATCGGCGATCGGGTCCTCTTCGACCCGGAGGACAAGGCCGAGGTCGAGGTGCGCGGCGACGACTACATCCTGCTCCGCGAGCGTGACCTGCACGCGGTCGCGTCCGAGCGCATCGAGGACGACCACACCGGCCTCTACCTCTGACGGCTCCGATCAGCCGTCGACGGCCGCCCGAAGCTCTTGGTGGGAGGCGTCCCCGTTGGAGCCGCTGCCGTTGGAGCCGTTGCCGTTGAGGCTCTCCCAGTACTCCTCGAAGGCTCCGGTCCGCATCGGCCGGGCGATGAGGAAGCCCTGCATGTACGGGCAGCCCATCCGCGAGAGCGTCTGGCGCTGCAGCTCGGTCTCGACGCCTTCGGCCACGATCCGCCGGCCCAGGGCTTTGCAGAGACGCAGCACGGCCGCGACGATCTGGGTGTCGACGGGGTCCTTGCCGAGCCCGGCGATGAACGCGCGATCGAGCTTGACCACGTCGACGGGGAGCTGCCGCAGGTACGCCAGCGACGAGTAGCCGGTGCCGAAGTCGTCGACGCACACGGTGACGCCGATATCGCGGAGCTCCTCCAGCGTCGCGAGGTTGACGTCGACGTCGGCGAGCAGAGCCGTCTCGGTGATCTCCACGCTCAGCTGGCACGGCGGCAGGCCGGTCTCCTCGAGGGTCGCGGCGATCTCGCCGGCAAGGCCGGGCTGGACGAGCTGGAGGGCCGACAGGTTGATCGACACCATGACCGGCGGCCGCTCCGGATGTGAGGTGTTCCAGCGTTGCGTGACCTCACAGGCCTCCTGGAGCACCCAGCGACCGACGTAGACGATGAGCCCGGAGTCTTCCGCGAGCGGGATGAACTCACCCGGCGGCACCGTCACGCCGTTGCGCTCCCAGCGCACCAGCGCTTCGACACCGGACAGCGCCTGGGTCTTGGTGTCGACGATCGGCTGGAAGCGCAGGCTGAGTCCGCCGTTGTCGATCGCGTCGCGCAGCTGGGCCTCGAGCTCCAGCCGTACGCGCGAGGCGTCGACGAGCTCCTGCGTCGCGAACCGGATGCAGTTGCGCCCGGCGGACTTCGCGGCATAGGCGGCCGCGTCGGCGGCGAGCATCACGTCGTCGCGAGTCTGACCCGGGTCGGTGACGGCGATGCCGATCGACACCGTGACCTGCACGCTGTGCCCGTCGATGAGGTACGACTGGCGCAGCCGGTCGAGCGTGCGATCGGACAGCTGCTCGAGCTGGCGGCGGTCGTCGGCGTCCTCGATGAGTACGACGAACTCGTCGCCGGACAGTCGCGCGATGACGTTGGCATCGGGTACGGCGCGCAGCAGCCGGTCGCTCATCTGGATCAGGAGCTGGTCGCCGACGAGGTGCCCGAAGGAGTCGTTGACGAGCTTGAACCGGTCCAGGTCGACGAAGATCACGGCGTGGTGCTGACTGGAGTTGATGCCTCGCGCCAGCAGCTCGTCGAGCCGGTCCAGGAACGACCGGCGGTTCGGCAGCCCGGTGAGCTCGTCGTGCATCGCGCGATAGGTCAGCGCCTCCTGGAACGCCCGGCGCTCGGTCACGTCGCGTACGACCAGAACAGCGCCCTCGGACGGCTCGCCCTCGTCGTCCGGACCGCCGATCGGGCTGAAGGAGTAGGCGACCTCGGTACGGTTGCCGACCGCCGCCGCGTGCAGCACGCCCAGATCCTGATGAACTGCGACCTGTTGCCCACCTGTCGCGAACGAGCACTCACCGCGCGCGGTCTCGCTGCGCAGACGGGAGATCGCGACGTCGAGGTCCAAGCACGCGGCATCTACGGCTTGGCGCTGTGCACCCTG
>JALDXR010000072.1:0-10714 GCA_032154865.1 Nocardioidaceae bacterium | reverse complement strand
ACACATCTGCCTGGGTCAGTCGGCTTCGACACGCTGGCCATCCACGCCGGTCAGGAGGCGGACTCCCGCACCGGCTCGGTGGCCCCGCCGATCTACGCCACGAGTACCTATCGACAGGACGGCGTCGGCGGACTGCGGGAGGGTTACGAATACTCCCGTACGGCCAACCCGACCCGGACGGCCCTGGAGCAGTGTCTCGCCGCGTTGGAGGCCGGCACCAACGGTCTGGTGTTCGCCAGCGGCATGGCTGCCGAGGACACCCTGCTGCGGGCGTTGGCCAAGCCGGGCGACCACGTCGTCATCCCGGACGACGCCTACGGCGGCACCTTCCGCCTGTTCGAGAAGGTGCTGCGGCCGTGGGGGTTGGAGCACAGCACCGTGCGGATCTCCGATCCCGACGCGGTACGGGCCGCGATCCGACCCGGCAAGACCACGATGGTCTGGGTCGAGACGCCGACCAACCCGCTGCTGCGGATCGCTGACATCGAAGAGCTGGCTGCCATCGCACACGACGCCGATGCCCTGCTCATCGTCGACAACACCTTCGCCACTCCTTATCTTCAGCAGCCGATCCGGCTCGGCGCCGACATCGTCGTGCATTCGACGACGAAGTACTGCGGCGGCCACTCCGACGTCATTGGTGGTGCCCTGGTGACGCGTACTCCGGAGCTGGCCGAGCCACTGGCCTTCCACCAGAACGCGATGGGCCCGGTCGCCGGGCCGTTCGACTCGTGGCTGGTGCTGCGCGGGCTCAAGACGCTGGGCGTTCGCATGGAGCGGCACAGCGACAACGCCGAACGGGTCGCCGAGTTTCTGACGACGCGTCCCGAGGTGACCGAGGTCTACTTCCCGGGACTGCCCAACCATCCGGGGCACGCCGTCGCCAAGCGGCAGATGAAGCGCTACGGCGGCATGGTGTCGTTCAAGGTCCAAGGTGGGGAGCCGGCCGCGCTCGACCTGGTCGGCCGGACCCGGGTGTTCACCCTGGCCGAGTCGCTCGGCGGCGTCGAGTCGCTGATCGAGCACCCCGGGCGGATGACCCATGCCTCGGTCGCGGGCTCGGCACTCGAGCTGCCGCCGGACCTCATTCGGCTCTCGGTGGGCATCGAGACCGTCGACGACCTGATCGACGACCTGGCGCAGGCTTTCGGCGCGTGAGCGGCGCCGGAGGCGAGCGGTGAGCGCGAGCGCCGCCACCCGCTGTGGAGGTGCCGCCGTCCGCTGCGGAGGTGCCGCCGCCTGCTGCGGTTTTGCGCCGTACTGGTCGGTGTCGGAGGGCGGGCACCGGCCACTGCGGCGCAAAACCGGGGCGAGAGGCCGACGGTGACGCTGGTCGCCTGTGTCGACTTCGGCTCGACCTACACCAAGGCGCTGCTCGTCGACGTCGACAGTGGCGACCTGGTGGCCCGGACGGAGCACCCGACCACGATCGGCACCGACGTTCTCGACGGGTGGCTGGCCTGCCGGGACGAGCTGAGCGCCCGGGATCGCGGTGCGGCGACAGCCGACGTCATCGCGTGCTCGTCGGCGGGCGGCGGCCTGCGGATCGCGGTCGTCGGCCACGAGGAACTCGTCACGGCTGAGGCCGGCCGGCGGGTGTCCTTGTCGAGTGGCGGCACGGTCGTGCACGTCGACGTCGGCGGACTCACGTCGGGGATCGAGCCATTGCAGGTCGCCCGACCCGACGTGGTGCTGTTGGTCGGAGGCACCGATGGCGGCAACGCCGCGGTCCTAGTCGGCGCCGCCGAGCGATTGGCCGCGGCCGCCTGGCCCGGTCCAGTCGTCGTCGCCGGAAACGCCGCGGCCGCGAGCGACGTCGTCGATCGGCTCGGGGCGGCGGGCGTGGACCATGTCGTCGCGGACAACGTCGTCCCTCGGATCGGCGTCCTCCGGCCGGACTCGGCTCGGTCCGCGATCCGGGAGATGTTCCTGCGCCATGTCATCGGGGGCAAGCGCTTGTCGGCGTCGGCGGAGTTCCTCGACATGGTCGTCGGTCCGACGCCGGACATCGTGTTGTCCGGTGTCGAGTTGCTCGCTGCCGACGTCGGCGATGTCGTTGTCGTCGACGTGGGCGGAGCCACCACCGATGTCCATTCGGCGGTCACGCTGGACCCAGAGGCTTCGGACACCGGGGATGCGGATCTCGCCCGCGAGGTGGTGGCGCCGACGCCGCTGACCCGTACGGTCGAGGGCGACCTCGGCATGCGCTGGAGCGCCGCGACAACAGTGGCCCGCGGCGTGGCGGCGGGGTTGGTCGACGACGCCGATGCGGTCGGGCTCGGTGCAGCCGCCGAGCGTCGGACGGCCGATCCCGGTTGGCTGCCTCGCGATCGGTCCGACGTCGAGGCGGAGTACGAACTCGCCGCGACCGCGGTCGGTCTCGCGTTGCGACGGCATGCCGGTCGGCAGCGGGTCGTGTTCGGTCCGGAGGGGCGCCTTGTCGAGCGGGAGGGCGTCGACCTGCGCGAAGTGGAGTTGCTCGTCGGATCCGGTGGAGTGCTCCGGCACGCGTCACCCGAGCGGGCCGCCGCCGTGCTCGGCCGGTCGACCGGCGAGGACGACCCGGGTGGCTGGCTGTTGCCACGCGATCCCCGGCTCGTCGTCGATCAGGAGTACGTCCTCGCGGCCGCCGGACTCCTTCGGGGCGATCACAGCGATGCCGCTTCGGCCCTGGTGCGCCGGATGTGGGCGTAGGAGTCAGGCGTCGGGCGTCGGCGTGGGAGCCGGCGTACGAGTCGGGCGTCGGCGTACGAGTCGAATGTTGGCGTCAGAGTGCAGGCCCGGCGGAGTGTTGGCGCAACCTCGCACCAACACTCCGGCCGGACACCGCGTCAGCCGCGAGAGGGCTGGCCCCGATCCAGTCGCAGTTGCGCGTTCGGACCCGGGAGGACGACGAATGTCCGTCGATTCATGGGGCGGGTCATGACATCGAATGCTAAAACCGACACGTGACGTACCGGCGAGCATCGTACGAACGGCCCCGCAACGCGAGTCGTCGAGGTTGTCAGGCGTTATTAGGCCCGAGGCCCGAATTGCGCCTGACAACTTACTAGTGTTCGCGGTATGGATGTCGGCTCGGACGTACCTCAGGTCACGATCGGCGACATCGAGGCGGCCCGGCGGCTGCTCGAAGGCGTCGCGATACAGACTCCGTTGGAGGCGTCGCGGTCGGTCTCCGCAGTGGCCAAGACGCCGGTCCATCTCAAATGCGAGAACCTTCAGCGCACCGGGTCGTTCAAGATCCGCGGGGCGTACGTACGCATCAGTCGACTCAGCAAGGAGGACCGGGCCCGCGGTGTCGTGGCCGCCAGCGCCGGCAACCATGCGCAGGGAGTCGCGCTCGCCGCGTCACTGCTCGACACGCATTGCACGGTCTTCATGCCCGAGGGCGCGCCGATCCCGAAGGAGGAGGCGACGCGGGCCTACGGCGCCGATGTCCGGTTCACCGGCTCGAGCGTCGACCATTGCCTGGACGCGGCCCACGAGTACGCGGACAAGACCGACGCCGTGCTCATCCACCCGTTCAACCATCCCGACATCATCGCGGGGCAAGGCACGATCGGCCTGGAGATCCTCGAACAGCTGCCGTCGGTGGCGACCGTGCTGGTGGCGGTCGGCGGTGGCGGCCTCGCAGCCGGGCTCGCCACCGCCATCCACAGCCGGCGTCCCGACATCTCGGTCGTGGGGGTGCAGGCCGAGAACGCCGCGACCTACCCCGCCTCGCTCGCGGCCGGCCATCCGCTGTCGATCGAGTTGGTCCCGACCATGGCCGACGGCATCGCGGTCGGTCGACCGGGCGACCTGCCGTTCGCCACGATCCAGCGCCTCGTCGATCGCGTCGTCACGGTCAGCGAGGAGTCGATGAGCCAGGCCCTGCTGATGCTCGCCGAGCGCGCGAAGCAGGTGGTCGAGCCGGCCGGTGCCGCCTCGGTCGCGGCGTTGCTGGAGTATCCCGGCCAGTTCACCGGCCCGGTCGTCGCGATCCTGTCGGGCGGCAACATCGATCCGCTGCTGTTGATGCAGGTCATCCGGCACGGTCTCGCGTCTGCTCGGCGCTACCTGTCGTTCCGGGTCCGGATCCCCGATCACCCCGGCGAGCTGGTCCGGATGCTGAGTCAGCTCGCCGACCTCCAGGTCAACGTCCTCGACGTCGTACACGAACGGACATCGGCCCATCTGCACCTCGACGAGGTCGTCGTGGCGCTGCAGGTCGAGACCCGTGGGCAGCGCCATTGCGAGCAGGTTCTCGCCCGGCTCCGCGAGGTCGGCTACCCCGTCTCGTTCAGCTGAGCCCCAAACCCACGACGATCCGCCACTGCGACAGTCACCATCCGTCACTTAGACAGGACCCGAGTGACGGATGGTTGCTGTCCGAGTGGCGGATCGTGGCTGTCGCAGTGGCGGATCGTGGGGAGCCGGGAGGCCGGGGCCGGCGGATCAGCCCTCGAAGGGCTCCGCGGCGACGATCTCGACGGTCGTGTCCCTGCCGTTGGGAGCGGCGAACGTGGCCGTGTCGCCGGCCTGCTTGCCGGTGATGGCGGCACCGAGCGGCGACTGCGGTGAGAACACCTCGAGGTCGACGGAGTCGTCCAGGCCGAGCAGCTCGCGGGAGCCCAGGAGGAACGTCTCGGTGTCGGAGTCGCCGGCGAACCGGATCGTGATGCGCATGCCGGGCCCGACGATGCCCTGCTGGGACGGCTGCTCACCCACCTGGGCGCGACGCAGCATGTCCTGGAGCTGACGGATCCGGGCCTCCGACTTGCCCTGCTCCTCCTTGGCCGCGTGATAGCCACCGTTCTCGCGCAGGTCGCCCTCCGAACGCGCCTCGCCGATGCGGGCGGCGAGCTCGGCACGGGCCGGGCCCTGGAGATGGTCGAGCTCGGCGCGCAGGCGGTCGTAGGCCTCCTGCGTCAGCCAAACGGTGTCCTGCTCGCTGGTGTTGGTCACGGGCTTTGCTCCTCGGGTGTGGACTTCGCGCGTTGTCCGGCGCCCTGAGATCTCAGGACAGTATCAAGACGCGCGACGGTATCGCCTGGTCCGACCGCTTCGCTCAGATGCCGGTCAGGACGGGCCGTCGGTCACCTCGCACGAGTCGAGAACGCCGGTGAAGGCCCGTCGCTCCGTGGTGATCCTCGCATCCACTGTCGTGGTGCCGGGATCACCTGCCGGAACCTTGATTGTACGTTCTCCGACGACGGACTGGTTCTCGGTCTGCGCGTAGACCCGGCATTGGACGGCGTCGCCGTCGCGGCGGTCGATGACGAGTGTGACGTCGGTCGCACGTGCGTTGACCACGTTGTAGGTGCTCATCTGGGCCGAGACCGGGGGGTTGGAGCTCGCCAGTCCGGCCCAGATCACCCAGGACAGGCCGGCGGTGACCAAGAGGGCGGCGACGACGACAATGATCAGTCGCGACCAGCGGCGAGGGGTGCCGTACCGCTCTTCGAGCATGGGATCCGCGTAGTCGGCGGAATCCAGGATCGACATCGGGGGCTCTCCAGTCGTAGGGGCTCGGCCGGGCATCCGTACGGGGGTGGTGACCACGTCGGTTGACCGACTCGGCCACCATGGTACGAGCACATCATTCTGACGGCACGCCACGCCGTGTCCAAGCAAAATCGAGGAGAGCGGTGGCAGAGCAACTGCGGCTGATGCATGTTCACGCGCATCCGGACGACGAATCCAGCAAAGGGGCAGCGTCTACGGCGAAGTACGTCGCCGAAGGCGTCGACGTCCATGTCGTGACATGTACCGGGGGTGAGCGCGGCTCGATTCTCAACCCCAACATGGACCGTCCGGACATCTTGGCGAATATCGCCGAGGTCCGGCGGCAGGAGATGGATCGCGCCCGCGAGATCCTCGGCGTGCGGCAGGACTGGCTCGGTTTCGTCGACTCCGGCTGGCCGGACGGCGACCCCCAGCCGCCGCTGCCCCCGGGCTGCTTCGCGTCGATCCCCGTCCAGGAAGGCACGGAGGCACTCGTACGGCTGATTCGCGACTTCAAGCCGCACGTGATGACGACGTACGACGAGAACGGCGGATACCCGCATCCCGATCACGTGCGGTGCCACGAGATCTCGGTCGGGGCGTTCGATGCCGCGGGCGACCCGGACCGCTATCCCGACGCGGGCGAGCCGTGGCAGCCGCTCAAGCTCTATTACCACCACTCGTTCCATCGGGAGCGGATGGAGGCGCTGCACGAGGCGATGATCGCCCGGGGCCTGGAGTCGCCGTACGAGGAGCGGCTCAAGGAGTGGGAGCCGGACCCGGAGCATGCGGCTCGGATCACCACCCAGGTGCCGTGTGCCGACTACTTCCAGGTCCGCGACAAGGCCCTGCTGGCCCATGCGACGCAGATCGACCCGGACGGGCATTGGTTCGCCGTACCGCTCGAGGTGCACCAGGCGGCCTGGCCGACCGAGGACTACGAGCTGGCGCGGTCGCTGGTCGACGTCGTGCTGCCCGAGGACGATCTGTTCAACGGCGTTCGCGACTGCCCGGATGAGCTCGCCCGCAAGGCCACGCTGCGCCGGGCCGACCTGGAAGGTACGTCATGATCCGGGGCGCGACCGGTGCCACCCGCGACGTGCTGGTGGCTGTCGAGCCCGAGAACGTCACGGCCGGCGGCATCGGCTTCGTCGTCATCGCTGCGCTGGCCGTCGGCACCGCACTGCTGCTGCGCAGCCTCAACAAGCAGCTCAAGAAGGTGGACTTCGACGAGGGCCCCGAGCCGGACGCCACCGAGCCCCATGGCCCTGAGCCCGAAGGCCCGAAGTCCGAGGGCACAGACACCGACGCGACCACCGACCGTACTGGCGACGAGCCCGTGCGTGACGGTCCGGCGGGGGATGAGCCCGAAGAGGGGCCAAGGTCCCCTGCCCCGTAGTCCCTTCGGGTAGCCGATTGGGTCCGTTCGGCCTGCGACCGTCGACGGAAGACCGTGCTTGGCTCAGTCCGGCGAGTGCCGATCCGGAGTCGGCGCCGTCCGACACGAGGGAGATGTCGATGGGTCGGACAAAACGGGGAGTCTTCGCGGCGCTCGCAGCTGCGACGGCCCTGCTGGTGACGGCGAGCACGATGGGCGGTGCAGCTCAAGGCAACAGTGCGGCCACCAAGGCTGCTGAACCCCGGCTGAGGCCGGCCCACCCGAACCTGGTCAAGGCCGGGCTGGACAACCCGCGGCAGCTGTCGCGTACGAAGGGCGGTGCCCTCGTCCTCGGGCTCGCCGGACGCGGCGACCACACCGCGAAGCTGGGTGTCATCAAGTCCCGTGGCCACGTCCGCTACGTGATGCGGGGCTTCCTCTCGTTCGCCGACCCCGACGGCTCGTTCGCGGTCGGCATGAACGGTGCCAGCAAGCGGCCCGGTGGCGCGTACTACGGACTCGCCGTTCCGCGGAAGGCGCCGAAGGGTCAGCGCCAAGACGTGTTCCTGCTGTCCAAGGCACCAGGCGGCCAGGTCCACAAGGTCTTCAACGTCGCTCGCTTCGAGCGACGGAACGACCCGGACGGCGAAGGCGTCGAGTCCAATCCGTACTCGGTGCTGGCGCTGAAGGGCCAGGTCCTGGTGGCGGACGCGGCCGGCGACTACATCGGCCAGTTCAGGCACGGGAAGTACCGCGTGTGGGCGGTCATGCCGGAGTACGGCCCCAGGATCGACGCGGTGCCGACCGTGGTCTCCAAGGGCGCCGACGGCTACGTCTACGTCGGTGAGCTGCACTCTGAGCGCAAGCACAAGGCCAAGGTGTGGAAGTTCAGCCGAGACGGCGACCGGCTGCGTTCGTGGAAGGGCTTCACGACCGTGACGGGCGTCGCGCGCACCAAGAACGGCACGCTCTACGTCAGCGAGCTGTTCGGCGGACCGTGCACCTTCGACCGGATCCCGAACTGCTTCCCGGGCCGGGTCACGAAGATCTCGCCGAACGGACACCGGAGTTACTACCGGGTGCCGTTCCCCGCAGGCATCGCGGCGCGCGGGAACCACGTGTGGGTCTCGGCGTTCTCGGTCTGCCCGGGCAACGGCTGCGAAGGCAACCCCCAGTGGAGTGGTCGGGTCTGGCACTTCAGAGCCAGAGGCTGATCATCTAGACCCCGGGCTTGAAGGACGAGCGGTACGGACGGCCGGTCTATGTCCGCAGGACGCCTGTCAGCAGTCTGTGCCAGATTGTGGCCGTGCCCGAGCGACCGGATGTCCCGCTGGAGTGGGTCGAGCGCCTCCGGACGATCCTGACCGGCCTCCCCGAGTGCGTCGAGGACGACGCGTGGACGGGGGTGCGCTGGCAGGTCGGCCAGGCCACGATCGCCCACGTCTTCGGTGGCGAGGACCAGCTGATCCGGATCACGTTTCGCGCCGAGTCCGACGAGGTGATGGCGTTCCGGCATCTCGGTCAGCCCTACTTCAAGGCGTCGTGGGGCGGCAACGTCGTCGGACTTCTCCTCGACGAGTCGACCGACTGGGCGGAGCTGGCCGAGCTCCTCACTGACTCCTACTGCCTCCAGGCGCCGGCTCGGCTCGCCGACCTGGTGTCCCGACCGGATCGGCGAGCCTGACGCGCTGACGGCGAGTCAGTCGACCTGCGTGCTGTAGACGAGGTCCAGTACGCCGGTGCTGAAGGTCTTGCTGCTCACCAGCTTCAACGGCGTGTTCGGTACGTCGTCGAACAGCCGCTGGCCCTTGCCGACTGCGATCGGGTGCACCATCAGGCCCAGCTCGTCGACCAGTCCGTTGGCCAGCAGCCACCGCACGGTGGTGGTGCTTCCCGACATGTTGATGTTGCCGTCGGTCTGGTCCTTGATCTCCTGGAGCCTGGCCTTGACGTCGCCCGAGATGATCGTGGTGTTGTTCCACGTCGCTTCGGTGAGCGAGTTGGAGATGACGTACTTCGGGATGTTGTTGAAGAACGCGGCGATCTGCGCGTCTTCGGCGTCCTCGGGAACCGCCGGCCAGTGTTTCGACCACTCGTCGTACATCCGCCGGCCCATCAGGAAGGCGGCGCAGTTCGCCATCCCCTCGCCGATCGCATCGCCCATCTCGTCGTTGAAGTACGGGAAATGCCACTGGTCAGGGGCCTCGACGACGCCGTCGAGCGACATGAAGAAGTACGAGACGATCTTGCCCACTGCTGCTCCTCACTCGGTTGCGGATCCGGAGATCGACGATAGTTGCGGGCGGCTTGTCAGGTCTTGTACAGAAGCGACAACGGCTCGGTCGTGCGGCCGGTGCGGAGGTCGCTCGACGTTCGACCGATGTAGTGGCGCAGCGATCGCGCGAGATGCGGCTGGTCGTAGTAGCCGCAGCGTTCGACCACCTGGCTCGAGGGCACGCCGTCCCGGAGGAGCATCGTGGCCCGCCGGGCTCGATCGATCTGGCGCACCGCCTCGCGAGTGAGCCCGGTGGTCGCGACGAAGCGTCGCTGGACCGTGCGTGACGACACGTCGGACGTCGCGCCGCGGAACAGGTCGGCGACCATCGGGTCGCGGACGAGTACGTCCTCGCGTGCGAGCCGTCGCACGAAGGCCTCGGCGTTGTCGTACGTCGGAATGTGCCAACGGCTCCCGTCCAGCCGGAACGATCGCGATGTCGTGTCGGGGAGTTCCACCTGCTTGTCGAGGAGTCCGGCGAGCGGGAGATGCGGCATCGCGGTCCCCAACGCGAAGTCCATGCCGACGAACACCGCGTCCTCGGGCACCGGCGCGTGACTCGCGTGGGACTCCGGACCGACAACGGCGGCTCTCGTCCGGCCGGCCTGCACCCAGAAGACCAGCGCCCACCGGGGCGACGCCACCGCCATCATCTGGTCGACCTCGCTGCTGCGGGCCTGCCAGACGCGCTCGACGTAGGGCGACGTCGACGGCCGGTGCTCCATGTCAAGAGTCATCGGCCCGAGCGTACGTCGCACTGGCGGCTGCGTACGGTGGATGGATGAACCGGCTGGCCGACGCGACCTCGCCGTACCTGCTGCAGCACGCCGATAACCCCGTCGACTGGTGGCCGTGGAGCGACGAGGCCTTCGAGGAGGCCCGCCGCCGGGATGTGCCGGTGCTGCTGTCGGTCGGTTACGCGGCCTGCCACTGGTGCCACGTGATGGCGCACGAGTCGTTCGAGGACTCGGAGACGGCCCGCTATCTCAACGAGCACATGGTGGCGATCAAGGTCGACCGCGAGGAGCGACCGGATGTCGACGCGGTCTACATGACCGCCACGCAGGCGATGACCGGGCAGGGCGGCTGGCCGATGACCTGCGTTCTGACGCCGGCCGGCGAGCCGTTCTTCTGCGGTACGTACTTCCCGGACCGTCCGCGGCACGGCATGCCGTCGTTCCGCCAGGTGCTTCAGGCCCTGGTCGAGGCGTGGCAGACCCGCCGGGACCAGATCGACCAGATCGGCTCGGACGTCGTGCGGCAGTTGCGGGAGCTGACGCCGCAGTCGTCGGGCGGTGCCCTCGGGCCGGTGGAGCTGGACGCGGCCGCGGCCCAGCTTCGCAGCCAGTTCGACCCGGAGGCGGGCGGGTTCGGCAGCGCACCGAAGTTCCCGCCGTCGATGGCATTGGAGTTCCTGCTCCGGCAGCACGCCCGGACCGAATCCGAGCTGACGCTGTCCATGATCGGGCAGACCTGTGAGGCGATGGCCCGCGGCGGGATGTACGACCAGCTCGGCGGTGGCTTCGCTCGCTACTCGGTCGACCGCGACTGGGTGGTGCCCCACTTCGAGAAGA
>JALDXR010000524.1:0-3172 GCA_032154865.1 Nocardioidaceae bacterium | reverse complement strand
ATCCGGCTCGAATACAGGGCTGCCCACTATTTGGACAACGGAAATCCTTCGGCTCTTGGTGGATGCGGCGCCGTCCACAAGCCCCGATCGAGGTTTGGCGAAGCCGTTTCCTTACCTCGGGTTCAGCTTTCTTTCACCTAATTCTCAGTCGGAGAATGGGCCAGCGCGGTGGCACCACGAGTGGGTCCCGACCCGCCTGGTGGGCTGGTGGACCATGGAGCATCCCGACGGAGCATCCGTCCGAGTAACCCCGTCTGCGCCGGATCGGGCACCTTGACACTCTTTGGTCACGGCCCAAGACTGACCTGATAGCCCGACCCGACTCGGCGGGCAACGAGCACCCCGGACCCGATCGCCCGCAGCTTCAGCCCGGAGGCGCCATGCGCACCCCTGCCGTCGTACTCACCCTGGCGTCGACCCTCGTGGTCGCGTTCGCATCACCCGCCGTCACGGCCGACGAGGGAGGTGGGCAACGCACCCTCGCCGGATCGCCGGAGCTGTCGGTGACCAACCGCCTCGAAGACCGGCGGGCGGTCGTCGTCGGCGACCGGTTCTACGGAGTGTCCTCGGCCGACGGGCTCTACCCGGCCAGCGGCTGGCACATCCGCGGTGAGATGGGCGGCCTCTGGGCACCGCCGGTGAAGCTGCTCGACGGCGTGTGGTTCGCGGTCGACGGCTCCTGGCTGGGCGCCCAGGCACCGGCCGAGCGGTTCAGCTCGGGCTACGGCTACACCCGGATCGGCTACGGCTCGACCGACGGCGTGTCCGTCGAGCGCACCGACGTCGCCCCGGACGGGATGCGGGCCGGGCTGATCGGCCTCACGTTCACCGCCGATCAGGCGCGCACCGTCGAGCTGGACGTCGACGCCCACTCGGAGCTGATGACGACGTTCCCCTGGGGCTGGACGAGCCCGGACCAGACGACGTTCAACCTGCCGGACACCGGGACCTACGCCGGCGACGCCCTGGTCTTCCAGGAGCAGGGCACCCCGCCGACTCCGAACGCCGATCGGCACGACTTCGCCGCCCTGGTGGCAGCCGACCGGGCGCCTACCGGGCACGAGTTGGGCGACGGCCATCGCGGACCGCAGAACCCCCCGGTGATCTGTCCGGTGACCGGTGACCCGCCGCAGCGGTGCGACGACACCGACTTCGGCAAGGGAACCGGCGGGCAGCTGAGCTATGACATCCGCCTCCGGGAGAATCGGCCGGCCACGGTGTGGATCGCGGTCGCCGGCTCGGACAACGGTGTCGCCGACGCCCGCGGCACCCTCGACAAGGCACTGCGCAACCCGGAGCGCCTGCTGGCCAACAAGGTTTCGCACCGGATGGAGCTGGCCGGCAACACCGTCGTCGACCTGCCGGGCGACCCGCTGCTGCAACGAAGCGTCGAGTGGAGCAAGCAAAACCTCGCCGACTCGGTGCAGCACGTGCGCAACATGCGGCTCCGAGTCACTCACGAGGGGCGGCAGTACCCCGCACCGGTTGGCACGCTCGAGCGGGCCGGCTGGCTCGGCGCCGGGTGGCCCGACTACCCGTGGCTGTTCGGCACCGACGGTGAATACACCGCCTTCGCCAGCGTCGCCGCCGGGCAGTTCGAGCCGATCAAGGCCCACCTGCGGGCACTCCGGGACGCCAGCGAGATCGTCAACCAGGGCAGCGGCAAAGTCGTCCACGAGGTCACCCACGACGGCGCCGTCTACTTCGGCCACAACGACGACCCCGGCAACACCGACGAGACGTCGAAGTTCCCCAGCGCCGTCGCGTTGGTGTGGCGCTGGACCGGCGACGACGCCTTCCGCGACGACCTGTACGACTTCTCGGTAAGCAACATGCGCTATGTCGTCGAGCAGCTCGACGAGGACGGCGACGGCTGGCCCGAAGGACTCGGCAACGTCGAACGCTCCGGCATGGGCGTGGAGAAGCTCGACAACACCGTCTACACGATCCGCGGCCTGCGCGACCTGGCCGACATGGCGCGCAGCAAGAACGACTCCGCCACGGCCACGTGGGCCACCGAGCGCGCTGAGCGACTCGAGGCGGCGTTCGACCAAGCCTGGTGGTTCGGCGGCGACACCGACAGTTACGCCGACTCGCTGGACGACCCGGCCAATCCGGCCAACGACAACTCGCGGATCTTCCAGCGGCACTGGATCGGGCTGACGCCGATGGACGCCGTACTCGTTCGACCCGGCCAGGTCGCCCGGCCGCTCGCCACCGACGAGCACGCGCACGTGGCACTCGCCAAGCGAGAGGAGCCGTGCTACTCCGGCGAGTTCGGGCTGTTCCACACCGGCACCGGGCCGACCTCGGCGCCGAGAGGCAACCCCGGAGCCTCGTGCGACACTGCCGTCTCGAGTGTGCAGAGCGAGCGTTCCCAGTTCGGCCTCAACACCGCGATCGCGGCGGTGGCCGAGGGCAACTTCGGTCGGCTCGGTCCGGCCCAACAGCAGCGCTACACCACCGCCAACGCACGGATCCAGCTCGACCCGCAGGTGTGGGAGATGCCGGGAGCCATGCCGGAGATCGCGCCGAGCCCGGACTTCGTCGCCAACATCGACCAGCGATTCACCGACCGGTCGATGGTGCTGCAGGCGTGGGGAACGTACGGAACGCTGTGGCCCGTCGTGCACCACCAGCTCGGGGTCAGCCCCGATCTCGGCCGGGGCGCCGTGGAGGTCGTGCCCCAGCTGCCGCCGGACCAGACCCAGATCGCCGGTCGCCACATCCGGATCGGCAAGGGTTGGGTCGACGTCTCCGCGGAGGCCACGTCGGACGAGCTGCGGACGACCGTGCGGTCCCAGGTCTCCGCCGACCTGCTCGTCGGCCAGGTGCTGCCGGTCGAGGCCCAGGTCGCGTCGGTGACTCTCAACGGCCGGGCGGTTCCCTACGAGCTGCGACACACCGCCCGCGGTGACGATGTGGTCGTCGACGCCGGACGCGCCAGCCACGCTGACCTGGTCATCGAGTTGCGCTGACTCGTCGAGCACCGCCTCGCGACTCGGTGGCGGCCGACTTCGGATTGCGGCCGGGTACGCAGGCTGCACGAGCAGATCGAGCGGGTGTTCGGCCGACGTACTCCACGGCTGATGACGAGGTCAACGCGCGTACGCCCGCGCCGTCGCCCGGACCCTCCGCTAGCCGCGTACGAGGAAATCGACATCGTGGGGGG
>JALDXR010000523.1:0-3173 GCA_032154865.1 Nocardioidaceae bacterium | reverse complement strand
GACCACCGTGCTCATGCGGACGCTGCGGCGACTGCGCCTTCCGACGGTCGTCTTCATCAACAAGCTCGACCGTCGCGGTGCCCGGCCGGACGCGGTGCTCCGGGAGATCGCCGAGCGGCTGTCACCGACGAGCATCCCGATGGGCGCGGCCAGTAGGGCCGGTCAGCGCGACGCGGACTTCCAGCCCTACGACGCCTCCGACCCGGACTTCCGGTCGCGACTGGTCGACGTCCTGACGACCCATGACGACCGGCTGCTGGCGGCGTACGTCGACGACTCCGATGTGCCGTACCGCCGACTGCGCTCGTCGTTGGTGGCCCAGACCGCCCAGGCCCTCGTGCATCCGGTCTATCTCGGGTCGGCGACCACCGGCGCCGGTGTGGACGCGTTGCTGAGCGGAATCGCCGAGCTGCTGCCCACCTCGGACGGCGACAGCGATGCGCCGGCGTCGGGACGCGTGTTCAAGATCGAACGAGGACCGGCCGGAGAGAAGATCGCCTACGTCCGCATGTTCGCCGGAGCGGTCCGGACCCGCGACCGCCTGGCGTACGGAGTGGACCAGGAAGGCAAGGTGACCGCAGTTCGTGCCATCACCGCGGCCGAGGACGGCTCCGACGGAGTGCGGCGGCCGCCGCAGGTCGTGGCCGGCCAGATCGGCAAGCTCTGGGGCCTCCACGACGTCCGGATCGGGGACGACATCGGTGAGCAGCGGCGGCCGGCGGACGGGCATCACTTCGCGCCGCCGACCCTCGAGACCGTCGTCAGTGCCTGCGATCCGACCGACGGTGCTCGCCTGCACACGGCGCTGACGCAACTCGCCGAGCAGGATCCGCTCATCAACCTCCGGCAGGACGGCGTACGGCACGAGACGTCGGTCTCGCTCTACGGCGAGGTGCAGAAGGAGGTCATCCAGGCCACCTTGGCCGACGTCTACGAGATCGACGTGACCTTCCGGGAGTCGACGACCATCTGCGTCGAGCGTCCGGTGGCGGCCGGGGAGGCGGTGGAGGTGCTCAACGCCGACGACAACCCGTTCCGCGCCACGATCCGACTCCGCGTCGAACCCGCGCCAGCCGGCTCGGGGATCGAGTTTCGCTTGCTGGTCGAGGCCCGGGACATCCCGCTGTATCTCTACCGGAGCCGGGGCCACTTCGCGGCGATGATGGAGCGATACGTAAGGCAGGCGCTTCGCGAGGGCCTGCGCGGCTGGGAGGTCACCGACTGCGTCGTGTCGATGGTCGAGTGCACGTACGCATCGCCCGACGGCCCGCCGTCGACCCGCGGACCGCTCAGCGCCATCGCCGACTTCCGCGACCTGACGCCGCTGGTCGCGATGCGGGCCCTGGCGGACGCCGGGACCACCGTGTGCGAGCCGATGCATCGCTTCCAGGTGGAGCTGCCTGCCGAGTCGCTCGGCGTCGTGCTGCCGGCGCTGACGGGTCTTCGCGCGACCCCGGAGGCGCCCAGGATGCGGGGCGCTTCCTGCGTGATCGAGGGTGAGATCCCGGCGGCCCAGGTGCACCGGCTACACAAGGAGCTGCCCGCGTTGACCAGCGGAGAGGGTGTCTTGGACACGTCGTTCAGTCGCTATCAGCCGATCCGTGGTCCGGCTCCGACCCGGCAACGCCTCACGACCGATCCGCTCGACCGCAAGGCGTACCTGCGCGAAGTCCAGGGTCGGCCGACCTGACGTCGAGGCGTCCCAAGGTCAGGGGTGGCGCAGCCTTTCGGGCGGTCGGGTGTACTCCGGGTCCTGGCCATCGGATCCGGATCGATGCGGGGCCTCCTGCACGTCGCCGTACCGCTCGGTCACGATGGCGCCGATGTTGTAGAGGCTCTCGGAACCGGGGTTGTCATACCCGCCGTGGACGTCGAACGGCCCGACCGCGTCACGGTCGACGCCTTCGGCTCGGAACCGACGGGCGCCGAAGTCGGCCTCGGCCGGGTCGTCGTCCAGGGAGATGCCGTCGACTGCCGTGATGGGGTCCCGGCTGGCCGCGCCCACCCAGGTGTGGTCGTGTCCGGTCGTCAGGTCACCCGCGCCATCGGCGTCGATGCCCGGGCTGCCGACGAAGACGAGGTCATCGGGGTGCATGCCGTACTCCGCTGCGGCGATCCCGGCGGTCGTGCTGCCGTACGAGCTGCCGATCACGGTGAGGTGGGTCGGATCGTCGCTCCGGACGGTCCGCAGGCCTGCGACGTCCTCCGCGAGGAGCTGCGCACCGTCGGCGGCCATGTCATCGGTCGCCATACCGAGCACGTCTCCCGGATCCGTACCGCTCTGGGCGTTCGGGGAGTCGTAGCCCATCCAGTCGAGCACCGCGACCGAATCGCCACTGGCCCGTCGGCTCTCGTCGTAGATGTTGTGCGGCGTCCCGGCCAGCAGCCCCTGCACACTCGAGCCGACGCCCGGGACGGTGACCGCGACGTGGTCGGCGTCGTCGAGGTTGCCCGTAGAGATCGCGACCCGGCCGTCGCCGTCGAAGGCCGCCGGATCGTAGACGTAGAGCTGGACCGGAACCGGCTGACCGGTGAGCGGGTCGATGTGCTTCTCCCGCGCGTCGAGCTGCTTCATGACGTGCTGGATGTTGGCCAGCATCCTGGCCTCCCGTTCGGTCAGGCCGCCCTTCCCGGTGAGTTCTCGGTAGTCGTCGGTCAGGACGATGCGGTTGGCCTCGTCCCGTACCTCGGCGGGGAGTCCGTTGGCGTTGCCGAGCAGGTCGGGTCGCAGCGCCATGACGGCGGCCTGCTGGGGCAGCGTGAGGGACGCCCACCATCGCTTCCAGGCGGCGGGATCGTCGCCTTGGTAGGGCATGTTGTGCAGCGCCCATTGAACGCTCGGGTCGGTGGGATCGAGCGCGAAGAAGCCGTGGTCGCGGAGGTACTTCTCATCGGCAGCGTTCGGGCCGCGTTCGAGCATGCCGGCAACCCGACTCGCGGCCTCGTCCAGGTCGGCTTCGTAGCGGGCTCGTTCGGCCTCGAGTACGCGCAGCTTCGAGGACGGCCCGCCCGGATCGAGGCCTCGCTCGTCCTCGTTGAGCCGGGCGTGGAGGAAGCGCTGGGACAGCTCGTCGGCACCGCGCGGGCGGCGCGCCTTGCGATGGGCTATCTCGGCCATTTCCCGGAGGGCTATCGCCTGCGCACCGCCAGCGAGGATGCGGCGCAGGATGTGC
>JALDXR010000522.1:0-3178 GCA_032154865.1 Nocardioidaceae bacterium | reverse complement strand
GCTCGGACACGAGAGCCCCTACCAGATCCGGATCGGGGAGTCCGAGGAGGTGCGCCGCAGTTGCCGTCGGGACGCCTGGCTCCAGCGGCGTCGAGCGCTCGGACACGAGTGCGGCGAGCCTCGTACGGACGGTGGCCGCATGGTCTGGGCCGACCAGCCAGCCATTCGCGCTGACCGTGCCGGCCGGCAACGGTCCAGGTGGCAGTCCGAGGTGCCGAAGCATCGAGGCGCGGAGGACGTCACGCCGTCTGAGCTCGGCAGCGAGCGATCCGTCGTACGCCGCGAGTGCCCGGCCCCGCTCCACCGCTGTCCCGCGGCCGGACATTTCTGGCGGTGCTGGATCGAGCACCTCGACGCCCCAGATCTCGCGATTGCCGGGGTCGCGCAGGATCGCCCGGTCGCCTACGCGAAGCGGCAGCGGCCGGTCCAGCCGCAGACGGGCGAATCCGTCGCCGAGCGACCGCGTGAGTGTGCCGGCGTGCGCCGATCCGATGTGCAGGACGGGTCGCTTAGGGACTCGATCCCCGCCGATCAGGCGTACATCGACCAAGGACGCGGCAAGAAAAGCGTCGGGCGTGACCAGTGCATTGCCTCGCCGAAGAGAGTCCGGCAACCGTCCACCGAGGTTGAGTGCCACGCGGGCGATGCCAGAAACTCGGTTCCGTGGCCGTCCGAGGGACTCGAGACTGCGGATCCGAACCAGGTCGTCATCCACGGCCAAGGCGTCGCCGACCCCGATCGTTCCCGCGCCAAGCGTGCCGGTGACGATTGTCCCAACCCCGTGCAGGTGGAACCGGCGGTCGATCCACACCCGGACGTCGGAGTGTGGGTCGGGGACTGGAAGGGCCTGGACTACCTCGACCAGGCTCGCGCGCAGCTCGTCCAGGCCCGTCCCGGTGCGGGCGCTGACAACGACGGCCGGAGCGTCCGCGAGGGTCGTGCGGGCGAGCTCGTCTCGTGCCCGGGCCAGGACGGGTTCGGGGTCCGCGAGGTCGGCACGGGTGACGACGAGGACGCCGTGCTTCACGCCCAGGGCATCCAGCGCCCGGAGGTGCTCGGCCGCCTGCGGCATCCACGGGTCGTCGGCGGCGACCACGAGCATCGCCGCAGGAGCCGGCCCGACCCCGGCGAGGGCGGTCGTGATGAACCGTTCATGTCCAGGCACGTCCACGAACGCCACTTCGCCGACTCCGGCCAGCTCGGTCCAGCAGTAGCCAAGCTCGATCGACAGGCCCCGCTGACGCTCCTCCTCGAGACGGTCGGGATCGGTGCCGGTGAGGGCCTTCACCAGGGTCGACTTGCCGTGGTCGACGTGTCCGGCGGTGGCGAGAACGTGCACGTCAGCCGGCTCGGTCGTCGGCGAGGACGCGGCGCGCGGCGGCGACGAGGGTGTCGTCGTGGGCGGCCGGGACCGTGAGCAGGTCGAGGTAGAGGCGGCCGTCGTGGACGTGCCCGACGATCGGCGGTTCGCCGAGCCGCAGCGGTGCGCTCATTGCCTCTGGGAGGGCGACCGCGGCGCTCGCAAGCGGCACGCCCGGTGCACCGCCTCCGCCGACTCGTCCCTCGGACGAAACGGCCTCCGCGTGGGCAGGCCCGATCTCGAGGGCGACCCTGCGGGCGCGCGCAAGCAGGTCCTCGGGACGCGCCGCCAAGGCGGCGGCGACCGGCGACTGCGGACCGGTCAGGGTCGCCTCCAGTGCGGCAAGGGTGAGCTTGTCGACCCGGAGCGCGCGGGCGAATGGATGCCGGCGAAGGTGGTCGACGAGGTCGGTCCGGCCCAGCAGCAAGCCGCACTGAGGTCCACCGAGGAGCTTGTCACCCGAGGCCGTCACGAGATCGGCGCCGGCGTTCAGCACGCCGGCCGCGTCCGGCTCGTCGGGCAGGCGCGGATGGTGAGTGAGCAGGCCGGAGCCGATATCAACGACGAGCGGTACGCCGAGACCGGCGAGTGCGGCAACGGGGACGCTCGACGTGAAGCCTTCCACCCGGAAGTTCGACGGATGCACCTTGAGCACGAACGCGACCGAATCGTCGACGGCCCGGACATAGTCGTCCAGCCGTACGCGGTTGGTGGTTCCGACCTCTCGGAGCTCCGCACGGAGGGACTCGAGGAGCTCGGGGATGCGGAAGCCGTCGCCGATCTCGACCAGCTCACCGCGCGCGATGACGATCCGCCGTCCGGCCGCGAGGGCGCAGGTGACCAGCGATAGCGCTGCCGCGCCGTTGTTGACCACGTGGACGCCGCCGGCGACGGGCACCGCCCCGGCCAGAGCTGACATCGCGCCAGCGCCGCGCCGTCCCCGCCGACCCGTGTCAAGGTCGAGTTCAACATCGGTGGCGCCCGCGGCCCGCGTCACGGCCTCGACCGCTGCCGCCGACAACGGTGCGCGGCCAAGGTTGGTGTGAACGACGACACCCGTCGCATTGACAAGCGGCCGCAGCGACGTATTGCTGACCGGGAGTGAGCTCACGACAGCGGACACAACCTCGCCCGGCGCGAGTTCGCCGTCGCGGCACCGCTGCAGCTGCGTTTTGACCGCCGCCTTCACCCGATCCCGGCCAAGTCGCGCGATGGCCGGCGCCAGGGCCGAATCAGCAAGCACCGTGTCGGTGCGAGGTGTACGGCGTCTTGGGTCAGGCACCAGCTTCCTCTGATCGGCACGGCAACGTATGGCGGAGGCGGACGGGAATCGAACCCGCCTGACCGGGATGCCCGGTCACAACGGTTTTGAAGACCGTGCCCGTCACCAGACGAGGTACGCCTCCGGCGTCACCATACGCCGTGTCGTCGGGCGTTTGACATGGTCGAAATTGGTTACTAGCTCCGCACCGACGGAACGAAGGATTGCTGTGGGCGTCAAGCGACTCCTTGGCTCGTGGCCGCTGCTGCGGCAGGCCACCGGGCCGGACCGGCTCGGTCGCGGCGCGGCCGCTATGTCGGCGCGAAGTGCCGATCTTGCGCCGCGTACGTCTGCCGCCGATCGGATCGTCGACTCCATCTGTCCCTACTGCGGCGTCGGATGCGCTCAGAAGGTGTTCGTCAAGGACGGAGCGGTCACCCAAATCGAGGGCAGTCCTGACAGCCCGATCTCACGGGGACGGCTCTGTCCTAAGGGCAGCGCGAGCAAGCAGCTGGTGACCTCGCCGACCCGGGTCACGAAGGTGCGGTACCGCCCGC
>JALDXR010000071.1:0-10828 GCA_032154865.1 Nocardioidaceae bacterium | reverse complement strand
TCGCGCGCACGGCGTACTCGACGCCGCTCGAGCTCGCCCGAATCGGTGAGCCACCCACGATGCTCGGCGATCTTGGCCGCGACGTCCTCGATGCCCTCCGACTTGGTGGCCACGGTCAGCACGATCGGCGGGTGCCAGTCACCCTCGGGCCGGTCGGCCATGCCGAGCATCGTGCGCAGCTCCCGGCGGACCTGGTTGGCGCCGTCGCGGTCGGCCTTGTTGATCACGTAGATGTCGCCGATCTCGAGGATCCCGGCCTTCGCCGCCTGGATCCCGTCGCCCATGCCCGGCGCCAGCAGCACCAGCGTGGTGTCGGCGAGCCCGGCGATCTCGATCTCCGACTGGCCCACCCCGACGGTCTCCACCAGGATCACGTCGCAGCCGGCCGCGTCGAGCACTCGCAGCGCCTGCGGCGTGGCCCACGCCAGCCCGCCGAGATGGCCCCGGGTCGCCATCGAACGGATGTAGACCTCCGGATCGGTCGCATGGTCCTGCATGCGTACGCGATCTCCGAGCAGCGCTCCCCCGGTGAACGGCGAGGACGGATCCACCGCGAGCACCCCGACCCGCTGACCCGCCTCGCGGAGGGCGGCGACGAGGGCCGAGGTCGAGGTCGACTTGCCGACCCCGGGCGAACCCGACGATCTGGGCGTGCCCGGCGTACGGCGCGAGACCGGCACTCACCTCGCGCAGTTGCGGCGAGGCGTCCTCGACCAGTGAGATCAGCCGGGCGACGGCTCTCGGGTCGCCCTTGCGAGCCCGCCCGACCAGGTCGTCGACCGAGCCCGCTGATCGGTTCACCGCGACGGTACGCGGACGATGAGGGCGTCGCCCTGACCGCCGCCGCCGCACAGCGCCGCGGCACCGGTGCCACCGCCGCGACGGGCGAGCTCCAGCGCGAGGTGCAGCACGATGCGGGCGCCGCTCATGCCGATCGGGTGGCCCAGGGCGATCGCACCGCCGTTGACGTTGACCTTGTCGTCGGCGACTCCGAGCTCCCGCGCGCTGGCGATGCCGACCGCGGCGAACGCCTCGTTGATCTCGACCAGGTCGAGGTCGGTTGTCGCGATGCCTTCGCGCTCACAGGCCTTGGCGACCGCGTTGGCCGGCTGCATCTGCAGTGTCGAGTCCGGGCCGGCGACACTCGCGCCGGCGCCGATCTCGGCGAGCCACGGCAGGCCGAGCTCGTCGGCCTTGGCCTTGCTCATCACGACGACCGCGCAAGCGCCGTCGGAGATCTGGGACGCCGAGCCGGCGGTGATGGTGCCGTCCTTGGCGAAGGCCGGACGCAGCCTGCCGAGCGTCTCGGTCGTCGTGTCGCCACGCACGCCTTCGTCCTCGCGAACCCAGGTCGGCTCGCCGCGCCGGTTGGGCACCTCGACCGGGGCGACCTCGTCGTCGAACACGCCGTTCTTCCATGCCAGGGCGGCCCGCTGGTGGGAGCGGGCGGAGAACTCGTCCTGTTCCTCGCGGGACAGCCCCAGGCCGGCCGCGTTGCACTGCTCGGTGAGCGCGCCCATCGCCTGGTCGGTGAAGGCGTCCCACAGACCGTCGAGGGCCATGTGGTCGACCATCGTCACGTCGCCGTACTTGAACCCGGATCGCGACTTGGGCAGCAGGTGCGGCGCGTTGGTCATCGACTCCATGCCGCCGGCGACGACGACGTCGTACTCACCGAGGCGGATCAGCTGGTCGGCGTGCGCGATCGCGTTGATGCCCGAAAGGCAGACCTTGTTGAGCGTCATCGCGGGCACCGACATCGGGATGCCGGCGTTGACCGCCGCCTGGCGAGCCGGGATCTGACCGGCGCCGGCCTGCAGCACCTGGCCCATCACCACGTAGTCGACCTGCTCCGGCGCGACGCCCGCGCGTTCCAGGGCGGACTTGATGGCCACGCCACCGAGCTCTGCGCCTGAGAAGCCCTTGAGTCCGCCGAGCAGACGGCCGATGGGCGTCCGGGCGCCTGCCACGATCACCGATCCAGTAGTCACAGTATTGAACGATACCTACGGCTTGGGTGGTCTCGGCGCGGGCGAGCTGTGAGATGGGTGTCATACGGCTCACACGGACTCGTATCCGACGCCGGTCAGCGGCACGATGAGACGATCGAACTCGGGACTGGAGGAGACCATCGATGGTTCCGGCACATCTGCTGACCGCGATCGACCACGTCGGCATCGCCGTGCCCGATCTCGACGAGGCGCTGCGCTTCTATGCCGAGACGTTCGGACTGCACTCCGTACACGAAGAGGTGAACGAGGAGCAGGGAGTACGCGAGGCGATGCTCGCCGTCGGGGACTCGGGATCGTGCATCCAGCTGATGGCCCCACTGCGGGAGGACTCCCCGATCGGCAAGTTCCTGGCCCGACGCGGCCAGGGCATCCAGCAGCTCGCCTATCGGGTCACCGACCTCGAGAAGGTCTCCGATGTGCTGCGGGAGCGCGGCATCACGCTGCTCTATGACGAGCCGCACCGGGGCACGGCCAACAGCCTGGTCAACTTCATCCACCCCAAGGACGCCGGTGGCGTGCTCGTCGAGCTCGTCCAACCGGGCATTTCGGAAGGCCAGGCGACGGAGGACAAAGCGTGAAAGAAATCTGCGACGCCATCGTCGCCGGCGACACCGCGCCGGAAACCTTCGCCGCGCTCCCGATCCCCGACTCCTATCGCGCCGTCACGGTGCACAAGGAGGAGCAGGAGATGTTCGCGGGTCTCGACCCCGCCGACAAGGACCCGCGCAAGAGCCTGCACGTCGACGAGGTCCCGGTGCCCGAGCTCGGACCCGGCGAGGCACTCGTCGCCGTGATGGCGAGTGCGATCAACTACAACACGGTCTGGACCTCGATCTTCGAGCCGATGTCGACGTTCGGATTCCTCGAGCGGTACGGCAAGACATCGCCGCTCGCCAAGCGACACGACCTCCCGTATCACGTCGTCGGCTCCGATCTCGCCGGCGTGGTCCTGCGCACCGGCACGGGCGTGCACGCGTGGCACCCCGGCGACGAGGTCGTCGCCCACTGTCTGTCGGTCGAGCTCGAGCATCCCGACGGACACAACGACACGATGCTCGATCCCGAGCAGCGGATCTGGGGCTTCGAGACCAACTTCGGCGGTCTGGCCGAGCTCGCCCTGGTCAAGTCGAACCAGCTGATGCCGAAGCCGGACCACCTCACCTGGGAGGAGGCCGCCTGTCCCGGGCTGGTCAACTCCACGGCGTATCGGCAGCTCGTGTCACGCAACGGCGCCGACATGAAGCAGGGCGACGTGGTGCTGATCTGGGGCGCCTCCGGCGGACTCGGCTCCTACGCGACGCAGCTGGCGCTCAACGGTGGCGCGATCCCGGTCTGTGTCGTGTCCAGTCCGGAGAAGGCCGAGCTCTGCCGGGCGATGGGAGCCGAGCTGATCATCGACCGCGCCGCCGAAGGATTCCAGTTCTGGAAGGACAAGGAGACTCCGGACCCGAAGGAGTGGCGTCGGTTCGGCGCCCGCATCCGCGACCTCACTGGCGGCGACGACCCGGACATCGTGTTCGAGCATCCGGGACGGGAGACCTTCGGCGCGAGCGTCTTCGTCGCCAAACGGGGCGGCACGATCGTCACGTGCGCCTCGACGTCAGGCTTCTGGCACGTCTACGACAACCGGTACCTCTGGATGAATCTCAAGAACATCATCGGCTCCCATTTCGCCAACTATCGCGAGGCGTGGGAAGCCAACCGATTGATCGCCAAAGGCCAGATCCATCCCACGCTGTCGAAGGCGTACACAATGGATCAGACCGGACAGGCAGCGTTCGAGGTACACCGCAATCAACATCAGGGCAAGGTAGGAGTAGTGTGTCTCGCACCGGAGCGGGGCCTCGGGGTGCGTGACGACGAGTTGCGTGCCAGGCACCTGGGGGCGATCAACCGCTTCCGAGGTTCCTGAGCCCCTAACCGGGCGCTTCTGCACGACCCGAAACAGTGAGGATGGCGGATGGCCGACCAGCAGGGATTGTCCATCTTCGACCCGACCAAGTCGACGACCGAGGCCGCTGGCCTCTTCCCGATCGTTCGTCGTAGCGGTTACGACCGCGAGGCGGTGGACTCCTGGGCCCAAGAGCAAAAAGACAAGATGAGCAAGACCTCGAGCGATCTCTCGACGGCGCAGCAGCGCGTACGAGAGCTCGAGTCGCAGGTCGATTCCCTCAATACCCAACTCTCCGAGGCAGAGACGCCGAGCTACGCGGGACTCGGTGGCAAGGCGGCCGAGATGCTGGCGTTGGCCGAGCAGCAGGCCGAGGAGGTCGTGAGCCGGGCCCGGGCCCAGGCTGACGAGCTTCGGAGCCAAGCCGAGCGCGACGCCGCGGCGACGCGGGCGGCCGCCGCCAAGGAGGCCGACGACGTACGGGTGGTGCAGCTGGCCGAGATCGAGGACGAGCGGAGTCGCCTGCTCGCCTCGGCCGACGAGGAGCGCGCGTTGGCCAAGGCAGAGGCGGCCGACGTCGTGGAGGCCGCTCGCCGCGAGGCCGACCAGCTGCGGCTGGCCGCCGAGCAGGAGGCCAACGCGAAACTGACGTCGGCGCGCCGGGAGGCCGAGCAGATCCAGTCGACCGCCGACCGGGAGCTCACCGAGGCACGCCGGTTGCTCGCCGTGGAGCGGGAGCGGTTGTCGAAGGAGGCCGCGGACAACCACGCCGCCGCCACCTCCGAGACCGACCGCCTGGTCAAGGAAGCCGAGATGCGGGCCGCGAACGCCGAAGACCGGGCGCGGACCGCGATGGCTCAGGCGACCAAGCATCGCGAGGAGGCCGCGACCGAGGCCGAGCGTCAGGTGTCGCGGGCTCGTCGGGAGGCCGAGCAGATCGTGTCGACGGCCAAGAAGCAGGCCGAGCACGCGGTGGCCCAGGCGCGAGCCGACATGGAGCGCCAGACCATCAACGCCCGGACCGACCTCGACAAGGTCGAGCGTCGTCGCGACGCCATCGTGTCGCAGCTCGCCCAGCTCAAGGAGATCGTGTCGCAGTTCGGCGGCCTGGAGCTTCCGCCGGCCCCAGGCGCCGAGGACGAGGACGACGACTCCGACAAGGCCAAGGCCAAGTCGGGCTCCAAGTCCTGACCATCACGCACTACCTCACGCCCGGTCGTTCACCGAGCGCAGCAGCCCGTACGTGACGGGTGCGCCGTCCACCACGCGGACCTGGTGCACCTGTCACGTACCTGCGCGATCGACAGCTATCCAGCCCGCTGCGGCGTGCCCAGGCAGCCTGACGAGGACCGATCCCGTTAGGCTCCCGCCGTGAGCGAATCCGAGCGTCCACCAGCAGCGACGTCGGCCGAACCCGGGGGCGACGACGCCCGGCCGTCCGACGACGTTGAGCCTGCGGACGATGCTGAGCGCTCGGGCGAGGCTAAGCGTCTGGACAACGCTCAGCGCTCGGAAGAGGACGCTGACGGACCCGGCAACCAGCTGGGTGCCCCGTTCCAGCGACACTCGCCGTTCTACATCGGCTTCTTCGGCGCCCTCGGCGCGCTGGTCGCGATCACGCTGGTCGAGGCGATCACCGCGACCAAGACCGTGCTCATCCTCATCGTCGTTTCCTTCTTCATCGCGGTCGGTCTCGATCCTCTGGTCCGCCGGCTCACTCGCGCCGGATTACGGCGTAGTGTCGCGGTCGCGATCGTCGCGCTCGGCCTGCTCGGCGCATTGGCGATCTTCGTCGTGTCCCTGGTTCCGGTGGTCACCGATCAGGTCCAGGCCCTGATCGACAACGTCCCCGAGTGGATCGAAGAGGCGCGACGGAACAAGACGCTGCTCGACCTCGATGACCGCTATGACATCTTCAATCGGGTCGAAAGCACGCTGACCAGCTCCGACCTGGCCAACCAGGTCTTCGGTGGCGCGCTTGGAGTCGGCGTCTTCGTCCTGAGCGCCCTGTTCAACGCGTTCGTCATCTTCATCCTCACCCTCTACTTCCTGGTCAGCCTGCCGATGATCCGGTCGTCGTTCCTGGACTTGGCTCCGGCGTCGCGACGGGAGCGGGTCGCCTACCTCACCGACTCCGTCATCGACCAGACCGGCGGCTACGTCATCGGCGCCATCGGCATCGCGACCTGTGCCGCGGTGAGCACCGGAATCTTCCTGACCATCGTCGGGCTCGGCGCCTATGCGATCGCGCTGGCCCTGGTCGTCGGCCTGCTCGACTTCATCCCGCTGATCGGCGCGACCATCGGCGCCGTCATCGTCAGCATCGTCGGCTTCGCCACGGGTGTCGGCATCGGACTCGCCTGCGTGATCTTCTTCGTGATCTATCAGCAGATCGAGAACTACATCGTCTATCCGCGCATCATGTCGAAGTCGTTGTCGGTCCCGGCGGTCGTCACGATCGTCGCCGCTCTGCTCGGCGGCTCTCTGCTCGGTGTTCCGGGCGCATTGCTAGCGATCCCGGTCGCCGCCGCGGTCCTCTTCATCATCCGCGAGGTCGTCGTCCCCCGTCAGTCCCAGAACTGACGGCACCGGCTTGTCGGCGAAGGCGGCCACCGTACGGTCGGCGTAGGCCGAGCTGTCGGCGGTCTCCATCGGACCGTCCCACTCCCGCGGAAGCGGCACCCTGACCTCCGGCGCGACTCGCGCGACGATCTCGTCGAGCACCCGCTCGGTCTGACCGACCCAAAGGTGCTTGCCGCCCTCGACCCCGATCACCTCGCACTGCGGCACGACCGCGAACCGATCCCGCGCCTCCGGCGGCTGCAGGTAGTCGTCGTGCTCCGGCACCAGCGCGACGAGCGGCACCCCGGCATCGGCCCACGGCCCGAGTACGGTCTCGTCGGACTGTCGCAGTGGGGGCGACAGCAGGATCGCGCCCTCGATGAGCGGGTCGAGGCCGTACCGCAGGGCGAGATCGGTCCCGAACGACCAGCCGACCAGCCAGATGCGTGGCAGTTCGGCGAACTCGACGTACTCCAGCGCCGCCATCACGTCGTAGCGCTCGCCGACGCCGTGGTCGAAGCTGCCCTGGCTGGTGCCCTGGACGCTGCTTGTACCCCGTGTGTTGAACCGCAGCACGGCCAGTCCGGCCAGCGCCGGCAGCCGGTAGGACGCCTTGCGGAACAGGTGGCTGTCCATCATCCCGCCATGCGTCGGCAACGGATGGAGGCAGACGAGCGTGGCGATCGGGTCGGTGTCTTCGGGAAGAGCGAGCTCGCCGACCAGGTCGAGACCGTCGGCGGTGTGCAGGGTGACCGGCTCGCGACGGGCCGGCAGGACGGACGTGCCCCGGATCGGACGCATGACGCTAATGAGCGGTGTGGTCACGGAATCCGCGACCGGTCTTGGTGCCCAGATAGCCGGCCGTCACGAGATGCTCCAGCAGCGGCGCCGGGGCGAATCCGGGCTCGCGGAACTCGAGATAGAGCGTGCGCTGGATCGCCAGCGACACGTCGAGGCCGACGACGTCGAGCAACTCGAACGGACCCATCGGCAGCGCACAGCCCGCCTTCATGGCGGTGTCGATGTCGTCGGCGCTGGCGTAGTGCGCCTCGAGCATCTTGACGGCGTCATTGAGGTACGGGAACAGCAGCGCGTTGACGATGAATCCGGCCCGGTCGCCGCACGACACCGGGTGCTTGTCGATGGCGACGCAGAGGGCACGCACCGCCTCGGCGACCTCGTCGGAGGTCGACACCGTCGACACGACCTCGACCAGCTTCATGACCTGCGCCGGGTTGAAGAAATGCATCCCGACGACGCGACTCGGCCGCTTCGTGACAGCCGCGCACTCGATCACCGGCAGCGACGAGGTCGTCGTGGCCAGGATCGTCTCGGGCGGGCAGATCTCGTCGAGGTTCTCGAACATCGCCTGCTTCACCGACGGCTCCTCGACGATCGCCTCGATGACGATGTCGGCGGCCGCGAGATCCTCGAGCCGGGTCGATCCGGCCAGGTGGGCCAGCGTCTGGTCCTTGGCAGTCTCGTCGAGCTTCCCCCGCTGGATGGCCTTGTCGAGCGAGCGGGTGATCGTCTCGCGTACCTTGGCCACCTTCTCGTCGCCACGCGTGACGTAGATGACGTCGTAGCCGGACTTGGCGAACACCTCGACGATGCCGGTCGCCATCGTCCCGGAACCGACAACGCCAATTTGTTTGATCGCTTGTGCCTTAGCGCCGTCTCCGGCTGACGAGATGGCGACCGGAGTCTCTGCATCGTCGACGACGACCGGCGAGTCCGCCTCCTGGTACGTGTAGAAGCCGCGACCCGTCTTGCGGCCGAGCAGCCCGGCGGTGACCATCTGCTTCAGCACCGGGGCCGGTGCATGCAGTCGGTTGCGGCCCTGACGGTACATCGTGTCGAGGATCTCGTAGGCGGTGTCGAGGCCGATCAGGTCGAGCAGCGCCAGCGGGCCCATCGGATAGCGGCAGCCCAGCTTCATGGCCGCGTCGATGTCTTCTCGGGTCGCGTACCTCGCCTCGTACATCGACGCGGCGTGGTTCAGATAGCCGAACAACAAGGCGTTCGCGATGAAGCCCGCCTTGTCACCGGCGACGACCGGGTTCTTGCCGAGCCGCTTCGCCAGGGCCAGGACGTCCTCGATCACGTCCGGGGCGGTCACGACGGTCCGGATCACCTCGACGAAGGCCTGCACCGGCGCCGGGTTGAAGAAGTGCATGCCGACGACCCGATCGGGGTGCGCCGTGGCCGACGAGATCTCGGTGACCGAGAGCGAGGACGTGTTGGTCGCAAGGATCGCGTTCTCCCCGATGATCTCGTCGAGCTGACCGAACACGCGGCGCTTCAGGTCGAGCTGTTCGACGACGGCCTCGACGACCAGATCGCAGCTCTTGACGTCTTCGAGTGCGGTCGTGAACGACACCCGGTCGAACAGGGCCTGCTGTCCGTCGGCGTCCAGCTTGCCGCGCTTGACGGCCCGGTCGGTGGAGTGCTGCAGGTGCTGGCGGCCGCGGTCGAGCGACTCGTCGTCCCGCTCCACTCCGACCACGTCGAAGCCGTTGCGAGCGAACACCTCGACGATGCCGGCGCCCATCGTGCCGAGACCGATGACGCCGATGCTGGTGAAGTCACGACTCATGTTCGGCAGTCTCGCACGGGCGTCGCCTGGGCCAATATGGCGGCTCTCACGTGTCGTTGCCGCCGGACGGATCCTGCACCGCCCGGATCGTGCCGAGGGCGGTCGCGCACAGCGACTCGGCGCCGTCGGTCACGTCGTAGACGTCGCAGCGGCAGACCGCCTGCCGGCTCCCGGCGTGTACGACGGCCGCCCGGGCGATCAACTCGTCGCCGATCGCCGGGCGCACGAAGCTCAGCTTGTACTCCGCGGTGAGGACGGTCGGGCCGAGCACGGATCCGCCGGCGAAGGTCAGGGTGTTGTCGGCCAGATAGGACACGACGCCACCGTGCGTCAGGCCGAACTGCTGACGCAGCTCCGGCCGGATCGGCAGCCGCAGTCGCGCCGACCCCGGCTCGAACTCGATCAGCTCGGCGCCGAGCAGTGCGTTGAACGGCTGCTCCGCCAGGATCGAGCGTCCCGCGTCAAGCATCTGCGCCGCGTCGCCGTACTCGTACTGACTCACGGTCGTTACCGTAGACCCTCGTGCGTCTTGTCATCGCGCGCTGTGAGGTCGACTACGCAGGTCGGCTCTCCGCGCATCTCCCGTCGGCGACCCGGCTGATTCTGGTCAAGGCCGACGGCTCGGTGTCCATCCACAGCGACGACCGGGCGTACAAGCCGCTGAACTGGATGAGCCCGCCGTGCACGCTCAAGGTCGAGGAGCGAGACGGCGTCGTCGAATGGGTCGTCACCGCGGCGAAGACCGACGACACGTTGCGGATCCGGATCGACGAGGTGCTGCACGACACCGACCACGATCTCGGCCAGGAGCCGGGCCTGGTCAAGGACGGCGTGGAGCGGCACCTGCAGGAGTTGCTCGCCGAGCATCCGACCGCGCTCGGCGATGGGATGTCGCTGGTACGCCGGGAGTACCCCACCGCGATCGGCCCGGTGGACCTGCTGTGCAAGTCGATCGACGGCGGGAGCGTCGCGGTGGAGATCAAGCGCCGGGGCGAGATCGATGGCGTCGAGCAGCTGACCCGCTATCTCGAGTTGCTCAATCGCGACCCGCTGCTGGCGCCGGTCCGGGGCATCTTCGCCGCGCAGGAGATCAAGCCACAGGCCAGGGTGCTCGCCGAGGACCGCGGCATCGCCTGCGTCACGGTCGACTACGACCTGCTGCGGGGCGTCGACGACCAGCGGCTGCGGTTGTTCTAGGCGGTTCATGAGTATGCGACTCCGGCGTACTCTGCATGGCTTCTGAGCACTCTGCACGGTGTCGACGCCATGCAGAGTGCGCACGTACCACGAGAACGTGGTGTTCGTGGGGGGCGGCTCAGGCGGTGGCGGGGGCCGGTCCCGCGGGCCGGGCATTGGCGATGCGCACCATCAACGGCTTGGGTTTGCGGCCCTGACGCTCAGCCATCCGGATCGCCAGCTTCGCCGCCTCGACCTGATAGGGCTTGACGTAGACGACGAGTTTGCCGTCAGGCATTCTGGCCCTCCTCGTCTTCGCTGCTGATCACGATCTCAGCATCTAAAGGGTACCCCTGCTCCGAGTCCGAAACGACGGCCACGGCCTCGGCGATCTCCTCCACCAGGCGCTCGTCCTCGGGCTGCAACAGCTCGGCCCGGCGCAGCGCATCCAGTGCCGAGACGCCGACCGGACGGACCGCCTCCTCGTCCGACAGCGCCTTGTCGGCGGCCCATCGGACCATCCGCATGGTCTCCTCGCGGCGCCGCCAATGATCGAGTGCGAGGTCGGCCGAGCGGGCCCGGCGATAGCCC
>JALDXR010000521.1:0-3189 GCA_032154865.1 Nocardioidaceae bacterium | reverse complement strand
GCCGCATGCTCGAGCGACGCGTCCGACGACCGCCCTCTCGTGATCGCGTCGTTCTATCCCCTCGCGTTCGTTGCCGAGCAGGTCGGAGGCGACGCCATCCAGGTCGACAACCTGACCGCACCGGGCAGCGAGCCTCACGACCTCGAGCTCACGCCGCGTCAGGTCGCCGATCTCACCGACGCGTCGCTGGTGATCTACGAGCACGGCTTCCAGCCTTCGGTCGACGACGGTGTCGAGCAGGCCGATCTCCCCGACGAGGCCGTCCTGGACATCACCGACGAAGTGAGCCTGGTGAACGCGACCGGAGCCGACTCGGGCGAGGTCGACCCGCACATCTGGCTCGACCCGGTCGCGATGGAGCAGATCAGCAACGCGGTCGCCGACCGCCTCATCGAGATCGACCCCGACAACGAGCGGGTGTACGAACACAACGTGGATCGACTCGAAGGCGAGCTGCGCCGACTCGACACGGAGTACCGGAAAGGTCTCGCCGACTGCCAGCGCCGCACGATCGTGACGAGTCACGACGCATTCGGCTACCTGGCGCGGCGCTACGGCCTCGAACAGATCCCAATCGCGGGCATCGATCCGGATGCCGAGCCGTCGCCCGCCCAACAGGCCGAGATCGCCGATCTGGTCGACAAGGAGGGCATCACCACCGTGTTCACTGAGACACTGGTGAGCGACGACGTCGCCGAGTCGATCGCCAACGAGACCGGTGCGACGGTGGCAACCCTCGACCCGATCGAAGGACTGAGCGATGACAACTCCGACCAGACGTACTTCGACCTGATGCGGTCGAACCTCGAGAGCATCCGCGAAGCGAACGGCTGCTCATGACCCCACCTGTCATCGCTGTCGAGGACGTCAGCGTCGTGCTCTCCGGCCGGCCCGTGGTGCGACGGGTCGGCCTCCGGGTGCGCCCGGGTGAGTTCGTCACGCTGCTTGGTGCCAACGGATCCGGAAAGTCCACCCTCGTACGGTCGATCGTCGGCCTGCTGTCACCGGCGTCCGGGACGATCGAGCTCTTCGGCACGCCGCTCCCCCAGTTCCGCGACTGGCGCCGAGTCGGTTACGTGCCACAACGTTCGACCGCACAGTCCGGTGTGCCGGCCACCGTCGCCGAAGTCGTCACGACCGGGCGGCTGTCCCGCCATCGCTTCCTCGGCTGGCCGACGCGGGCCGACCGCAAGGCCGTCGCCGAGGCCCTGGAAATCGTCCGGCTCGCCGATCGTGGTCGCGACTCCGTCGCCCAACTGTCCGGTGGACAACAACAGCGGGTCATGATCGCCCGGGCACTGGCGTCCCATCCCGAGTTGCTGGTGCTCGACGAGCCGACGGCGGGTGTGGACCAGGCGAGTCAGAACGTCCTCGCCGATGTCTTCGCCGACCTCAGTGCCCGTGGCACCACGATCCTGCTCGTCGCCCACGAGCTCGGGCCGCTGGCGCCGCTCGTCGATCGCACCATCGTCTTGCGTGATGGGCGGGTCGTCTTCGAAGGCGATGCGACCCAGGCCGTTCTCGATCTCGGGCTCGGTGAACACCATCTCCACGAGGGACCGACGCCGCCACGCGTACCCCTTGCCGAAGACGCGAGTTGGGGGCAGGGCCGTGCTTGAGCTGTGGCAGTACGACTTCATGCGCTACGCGTTGGCCGCCGCGGTCTGCACCGGGCTCGCCGCGCCGGCGATCGGCACCTACCTCGTGCAGCGCCGGCTGGCCCTGCTCGGCGACGGCATCGGACACGTGGCACTGACCGGCGTCGCCGTCGGCCTGCTCACCGGCTGGGCTCCCCTGAACACCGCAGTGATCCTCGCGGCGGCCGGCGCGATCGCGATCGAGCTGCTGCGCTCGTACGGCAAGACGAGCGGCGACGTCGCACTGGCGCTGATGTTCTACGGCGGGATCGCTGGCGGCGTCTTGCTGACCGCCGAGGCCGGCCAGTCCGCCGCGACCCTCAACACCTATCTGTTCGGCTCGATCACGACGCTCGAACCGAGCGACCTGCGCGACATCGTGATCCTGTCGGCGGTCGTGCTCGTCGTCGCGATCGGCCTGTCGCCACAGCTGTTCGCCATCTGCCAGGACGAGGAGCAGTCGCGAGTCTCGGGCCTGCCGGCTCGGATGTACGGCGTGCTCATCGCCGCGTTGGCCGCAGTCACCGTGACGGTGTCGATGCGCACCGTCGGCCTGCTGCTCGCGAGCGCGTTGATGGTCGTGCCGGTCGCGACCGCACAGCAGTTCAGCCGCAGCTTCCGTTCGACCTTCGTGATCGCCATGGGACTGGGCGTGATCGCGTCGGTCGCCGGAGTCGCGGTGAGCTTCGAGGCCGACACACCGGCCGGCCCGACGATCGTGCTGCTTGCGCTCGCCGGGTTCGTGCTCGCCGCTCCGATCGGGGCGGTACTGGCGTGGCGGCGTGCCAAGCTCGCACCGTTCGACGAGGCCGACCGGCCGTCCGACCACGACCTCGCCGAACCCCACCCGCACGAACACGGCCCCGGCTGCGGCCATCCGGCCGTGCCTCACGGCGACCATGTCGACTACGTGCACGGAGGACATCGCCATGCGCCCCACGGACCGCACTATGACGAGCACTAGCGGATCGCGCCATTCGGAGGGGTCGATGTCGGCCGGTGCCGGCTCGGTAGCAGTCCGGGCGACCCGGCAGCGGCGAGCTGTGAGCGACACCCTGGCCGAGCTCGACGACTTCCACAGCGCCCAGCAGATCCACGACATCCTCACCGAGCGCGGTGACCGAGTCGGCTTGTCGACGGTCTACCGCACCCTCCAGGCGCTGGCCGATTCCGAGGAGATCGACGTCCTGCGAGCCGACGATGGTGAGGCGCTCTATCGCCGTTGCAGTTCGGGCCACCATCACCATCTGGTCTGCCGCGCCTGCGGCCGTACCGTCGAGGTCGAGGGACCAACCGTGGAGCGGTGGGCCGACCGGATCGCCGCCGAGCACGACTTCGCCGATGTCTCGCACACCCTGGAGATCTTCGGCGTCTGCGCCGACTGCCGCTGAGGCGATGCCCGCCCGCTTGCGCCGCCCGAGTGTTGGCGCGAATGTGCCGGGTCTCGACGAGAGTTGGTGCAACGTCGCGCCAACACTTGACGCGTCTCAGCCAGCCGGGAGCTGGGACCATCAGGCCGTGCCGTAGCGGCGACTGCGCTTGGCGTACTCCT
>JALDXR010000520.1:0-3192 GCA_032154865.1 Nocardioidaceae bacterium | reverse complement strand
AAGCTCCAGCCGAACCGCTCGGCCTCGGTGACGTAGCCGGTGCGCTTGACGAAGGTGGCGAACTCGGCGGTGGTCACGGTCGTCGGAGCGATCCGGAAGGGATCCACGGTCACCTCGCGGATCGGTCCCTCGTCGTCGTCGGGGAACGCGTCCGGGTCTTCGCTGCCCATCCGGAACGGCCCGCCGGGCAGCGACACGAGCCGGCGTCGGATCCGGGCCGCGGCCGAGCGGTCGGAGGTGACGTCGATCGTGTTGTTCGTGGACGTGCTGCTCGCGGTCTGGCTCGGCTCCCGCCGGGCGCCGCAGCACGGGTGGTCGGACATCTGCTTCCCTCGTACGAATGGTCCCGGGCCCTTGCTCCACGGTGCCACAGCGCGGACGCTTGTCGTATGCCCGCCTCGATCGACCCCTGCCGGCCGGACGGCGGGTGGTCCGGATGACCCACCGTGGTGGGGATCACTCGCGATGGTGACCGGCCACTCTGGAAGCCTTAGGGACATGACCGAGGCGTCTCGATCCGGGCCACCGGCTAGCCGTCGCGTGGTCGTGGTCGGAGGCGGCATCGCCGGACTCGCCGCGGCGCACGCGCTGGCGACCGCGTCGCACGCGCCCGAGGTGGTCGTACTCGAAGGCGCCGATCGGATCGGGGGCAAGCTGCTGATCGGTGAGATCGCCGGCGCGCCGGTCGACGTCGGCGCCGAGTCGATCCTCAACGCTCGGCCGGAGGGGGTCGGCCTGGCCCGCGCGGTCGGACTCGGTGACGACCTGTGCCATCCGGCGACTATGTCGGCCGGCATCTGGTCGCGCGGTGCGGTCCGCCCGATGCCGCCCACCGTGCTCGGCGTCCCGGCCGACCTGGCGGCCTTGGTCCGCTCGGGAATCGTCTCGTCCCGGGGCATCGGACGGGCTCGACTGGAGTCCGTGCTGCCACGACTGCGGGCCGGCGCAGACCTCGACGCGGTGAGCGTTGCCGCGGTGGTCTCGCGGCGAGTCGGCGGCGAGATCGTCGACCGGCTGGTCGAGCCGATGCTCGGTGGCGTCTACGCCGGCCATGCCAACCGACTCTCGCTGCGCGCCGCCGCCCCGCAGATCGCGGCACTGGTCGCGGCCGGACCGTCGCTGCTCGCCGCGGCCCGGGCCAGCCGGCGACGCGCCGACGCCGATGACACGCCGGTGTTCGCCGGCATCCGTGGGGGAGTGGGCCGGCTCCCGGCGGCGATCGCGGCAACACCGGGGATCGACGTCCGAACCGGGTCGACGGTCCGACGGCTGGAGCGGCTCGGCGACGGTTGGCGGCTGATCCTCGGGCCGGTGCCGGACCCCCAGGTCGTCGAGGCCGACGCCGTGGTGCTCGCGACGCCGACGACACCGACGGCCCGGCTCCTCACCGAGATCGCCCCTCAGGTGGCCGACGAGCTGCGGCGGATCGAGTACGCGAGCATGGCGGTCGTCACGCTGGCGTACCCGAAGCCGGAGCAGCGCCCGACCGGCTCGGGCTTCCTCGTGCCGCCGGTCGACGGGCACGTGATCAAGGCGGCGACCTACTCCGGCGTCAAGTGGGAGTGGCTGGGCGATCGCGCCGACGCGCTCGTCGTACGGGCATCGATCGGCCGACGCGGTGAGGAGCAGGTGCTGCAACGCGACGACCGTGAGCTGATCGACGCCGCGGCCGCCGATCTCGAGGAGGCCATCGGACTCACCGGCCCGCTCGACGCCCGGGTGACCCGGTGGGGAGGCGCACTGCCGCAGTACGACATCGGTCATCGCGGCCGGGTCGAACGGATCCGGGCCGGAGTCACCGAACTGCCGCTGCTCGAGGTGTGCGGCGCGGCCTACGACGGCGTCGGCATCGCCGCCTGCGTGGCGGACGGCACCCGGGCGGCGGGGCGGGTGCTGGCGGTGTTGGATACGCAGCGGACAATGGCTCCATGACGACTCCTGACGAGATCAACACCGGCACCCGCTACACGATGTGGTCGGTCTTCGGCCTGCGCGAGCCGCTGGCCGACGCCGATCGGGTCGCCCTCGGCGACGAGGCGCAGGAGCTGCTCGACCAGCTGGCGGCCAAGGACGTCGTCGTGCGTGGCACCTACGACGTGAGCGGGATCCGGTCCGACGCCGACCTGATGGTGTGGTGGCATGCGGAGTCCGCCGAGGCACTGCAGGACGCCTACAACCGGCTGCGTCGCACCGCGCTCGGCCGGAACCTGGCGCCCGTGTGGTCGCAGCTCGGTCTGCATCGGCCGGCCGAGTTCAACAAGGCCCACATCCCGGCCTTCCTCTCGGGAGAGGAGCCGCGTGGCTACCTCTGCGTCTATCCGTTCGTCCGCTCCTACGAGTGGTATCTCCTGCCTGACGACGAGCGCCGGGAGCTGCTCGCCGAGCACGGCCGGATGGCGCGCGACTACCCGGACGTGCGGGCCAACACGGTCGCGTCGTTCGCCCTCGGCGACTACGAGTGGCTGCTCGCGTTCGAGGCCGACGAGCTGCCTCGCCTGCTCGACCTGATGCGGCACCTGCGGGGCAGCCGGGCCCGTCGGCACGTCCGCGAGGAGGTCCCGTTCTTCACCGGTCGGCGCCGCCCGGTCGCCGAGATCGTCGCCGCCCTGCCCTAGGGAGCTCGGGGGCACGGATCACCATCGGAATACCCCTAGGGGGTACGATGTTGGGCGGAGTCAGATGCTCGAGCGACGACCGGAGTAGTGATGTCCGTCCTTCAACTCGACCAGCTCACTCGGCAAGCGATCACCGCCACCGTGCACTGTCTGACCGGCTGTGCGATCGGCGAGGTGCTCGGCATGGTGCTCGCGACCTGGTGGGGCTGGGGCGACGCCGCCTCGATCGCCCTGGCCGTTGTGCTGGCCTTCTTCTTCGGCTACTTGCTGACGATCACCCCCGTACTCCGCGCCGGACTCGCCCTGCGCGCCGCACTCGGCGTGGCGCTGGCCGCCGACACGCTCTCGATCACCGTGATGGAGATCGTGGACAATGCCGTGATCCTGACGGTGCCCGGCGCGATGGAGGCCGGTCTCACCGACTTCCTGTTCTGGGGCGCCCTGGCGCTCGGCCTCGCGGTCGCCTTCGTCATCACGGTCCCGGTCAACCGGGCTCTCATCCGCCGCGGCAAGGGTCACGCCGTCGTGCATCAGTACCACCACGGCGAGGACGCCGTCGAGCATCGGCACTGACCGG
>JALDXR010000519.1:0-3192 GCA_032154865.1 Nocardioidaceae bacterium | reverse complement strand
TCGTCGACGCCGGCGTCTACCTGTATCACCGGGGCGCCTCGACGGTGTCGACTCGCCCGGAGTACATCCGGATCACCAGTCCCACCGGCGACGTCGCGGTAGTGAAGGTGAACGACTGGCTGCCGATCGAGGGCGAGGACGAGTTCAAGGGCGACGCCTACGAGCAGGACTTCGTCACCAGCTACCTCACCCCGACCGAGCTCTACGACCGCATCCACCAGCTGGCCGCGGAGTTCCCGCAGCTCGCCGAGATCGTGGAGCTGCCGTACCGGACCAACGGCTACCGGCGCCACGCCCAGGCCCTGCTCGGCAACAACAGCGCCAACCGGGTCGGAATCGACTCGCACGCGTGGGGCCACGAGGGCGGCAATGACCTGACGATCGCCGCGCTCGACCCGGGCTCGGCAAACTCTCCACTGTCGGTGAACGTGGACGGCGACGACATCACCGTGAACCTCGCGACGGACTCGTCGGGCGCGTTGTCCAGCACCGCCGCCCAGGTCGCCGCGGCGATCAATGCCAGCCCGGCAGCCAGCGCCCTGGTGTTCGCCTACACCTACCGCGGCAATGCCGGCACCGGAGTCGTCCCGGCCACCACCGCGCGCCAGAACCTGAGCGATTTCCTCAGCGCGCCGGCCAGCGTGTCGCGCGACCCGCAACCGGTCTACGCGATCAGGATCGGGAAGTTCCGGGACGGCTCGAAGCCGGGCGTGCTCGCTTACGCGCAGGAACACGCTCGCGAGTGGGTGCCACCGCTGGTCGCCATCGAGACGGCCGAGCGGTTGCTGCGCAACTACGCCCACCACGGGCCGACCAAGCAGCTGCTCAACAACCTCGACATCTGGATCGCCCCGTCCATCAACCCGGACGGCGGCCACTACTCGTTCTACGACGACAACGGCCAGCGGCGGAACATGACGAGGCACTGTGGCGTAACGGGCAGCTACGACCTGAACGCTCGGGACAGCTGGGGCGTGGACAACAACCGCAACTACACCGAGTACAGCGGGTTCGACGGCTACTCCGGAGCGTCGACGAGCTGCACCAGCGACGTCTACCAGGGTCCTGCCGAGCTGAGCGAACCGGAGGACAAGAACCTGGACTGGCTCGCTGCGCGGCCGAACATCGAGTTCTCGATGAACCTGCACAGCTCCGGCAACTACTTCATGTGGTCGCCGGGCGCGTACGCGCTGCCGGGACGGATCTCGGCTCCGCGGCCGACACTGGCCGAGGAGAGCTTCTTCTGGGGCGCTTCGACCCGAATCCTGACGGCGATCAAGCGGCACCGTGGGATGTCGGTCACGCCGGCCCGGACCGGCCCGATCAGCGACGTGCTGTACTCGGCCGCCGGCAACTCCGGGGACATGCTCTGGTACAAGTACGGCATCTACGCCTGGAACTTCGAGGTCGGTACGTCGTTCCAGCCGAACTGGACCGAGGCGCACAACGAGGCCATGGAGTTCTCCAACGGCCTGGTGGAGCTGATGCGAGTCGCGCGCAGCTTCGACACCGATCACCTCCGTCCGGTGAGCTCGATCGCGGTCAGTGAGAGCTCGACGCCGGGCATGGTGAACCTCAAGTTCGAGACGAGCGAGGCGGCGGCGGTGTTCTACACCCTCGACGGCAGTCGTCCGACCCTGTCGTCGGAGCTGTACGCCTCGGCCGGCGTCCGCGAGGGTGGTGAGCTCTTGACGGTTCCGGACGGCACGACCGTCCATTGGTTCTCGGTCGACGCGGCCGGCAACGTCGAGAACAACTACGTGCCGGACGGCCACGCTCGTAACCACCGGAAGGGGATTGCCACTCTGGCCGACTGACCACGCAGCGCCACAGCGCGCCCAACTGGGACTCCCCGCCGCAGGCCCACTGCCTGCGGCGGGGAGTTCCGCTTCCTCGCTACGGAGTCATCGGCCCTGAGCATTGTCTCGACAGATGTCCGGTAGCAGCGTCCTGGACTTCGTGCATGTGTTCGGTGACGGCCCGACGGGGCTTCCGTAGCGTGCCGATAACGGTCGGTCCGACTCGCCGGCCTGTCGTCACACACCCTCGGAGGGCCCATGTACGCAACGCAACGGATCCGGCGAAGGCTGTTCGGTCGCGCCCGCCTGGTAACGGTCGCTCTCGCCTTGCTCGCCGGGCTCGTGGTCGTCGCGACACCGGTGTCCTCGCAGGCCCAGGACCAAGGGGAGGTCACCGGGCTGGCGGTCGTCCAGGGCGACGGGTTCGCCACCGTGAGCTGGTCCCCCGTCGCCGACGCGACCGACTACCAGATCGAACGGACGCCGGTCGACGCGCAGAACGTGCCGATCGGGCCGTCGGTGATCACCGGAGTGTGGCGCGCGAACCGAACCGTCACGCCCGACTCGCCGTCGTTCGCCGACGCCGGGTTCAACCCGGGCGATCGGTTCCAGTGGCGAGTGCGGGCGCGCATCGACACCACCCCGCTGCCGTTCTCCGAGCCGGTCTTCGGCACGACGGTGCCGCCGTTCGGCGATCCGGACGTGCCGGGTGCCGATCTGCGCACCCAGTGGGAGCAGACCCAAGCGGCGCAGTTCACCAACGACGTGAACGAGTACGCGTACGAAGCCGAGCTGGCTGCCGCCAGCGACCGGGTCCGCCTGGTCGAGATCGGGCGCACGATTCAGGACCGGCCGATCAACATGTTCGTCATCGGCTATCCGAAGCCGCTCCCGACGGCGAACGCGATCTCGAACGCGCCGACCGCGCTCGTCAACTGCAACGTGCACGGCAACGAGCCGTCGTCCCGTGAAGCCTGCCTCATCCTGGCTCGCGAGCTGGCCTTCGCCGGCGACGACCGCACGATCGACCTGCTCCGGAACACGACGGTGCTTCTGGTGCCGTCGATCAACGGCGACGGCCGGGCAGCGAACACCCGCGGCAACGCGACCGGACAGGACCTCAACCGAGACCACTCCCTGCTGCGGCAGCCGGAGACGTTCGCTCTCGCCGAGGCGCTGCGGGACTACACGCCCGAGGCCGCCTTCGACGGCCACGAGTTCGGCAACAGCCGGGCCGGCGACCTGCCGACCCTGCCGCCTCGCCACCAAAACGTCGCCCAGTCGATCTTCGACGAGTCCCAGCACCTGATCACCGGTTGGATGTACTCGCACGGGTCGGACGACGGCTGGTGGTACTGCCCGTACGGCTGCGAGGGCGGTGGCAACGTCGGGC
>JALDXR010000070.1:0-10930 GCA_032154865.1 Nocardioidaceae bacterium | reverse complement strand
AGAAGGCCGGTGATTACATCGGCGCCATCGATGCCTACAAGACGGCGCTCGCCACCGTGCAGCTGTTCCGCGCCCGCCGGCTCGGCGACATCCGGTTGCAGGCGGCCGCCATGGATCAGCTGACCGCCGTCCGCCTGGCCTGCGGCGAGTTCGAGGCCGCCGCTGCCATCGTCGAGCGACGCATCGAGCTACTCCGCCCGGTCGCCCACAAGGTCGAGATGGCGTGGGAGTACACCGATGCGTTCCACATGGCGCCGATGGTGTATCTGGGCGCCGGCGACCTCGAGACCGCACGCCGGTACGGCGCCCGGAGACGCGAGCTCCCACTCTTCCGGCAGTCACCGCACATGGCGGTCATGTGGCTGCTGATCACGGCCTCACAGCACTGGGCGCCGATCGCGCAGCTCAGCGTGGAGGAGCGACCGGTGGGCGACACGCCGACGGTCGACGCTCGCCGATACGCCGACGGGATCGTGAGCTGGATCGAGGCCGGACGTCCCACGACCGGCGGCATCGGCGTCGCGCCGTCGGCGGCCGCCATGGCCTTCGGCATCCGCGGCGATGAGGATGCCCGCCGGGAGTGGCTGGACATCACGGCGGAGATGCGCCAGATCGTCCGGTCGCTGGTCGGCTACGTCACGGGCTACGCCCAGATCTTCGACGCCATGGTCGCGTTGCACCACGGGCAGATCGACGAGGCGCTCAAGACGATGGCGCCGGTACCTCAGGCGTTGCGGCGCTGGTCTGACGGCGCCTGGCGGCAGTGGTACGCGGCGGTGTGGGCCGAGACGGCGGTGCTGGCAGCCGCCCTAGTCGACAACGATCACGAGGGAATGCTCGCGGCGGCGGAGAAACTCGACGCCGCCGGCTGTGCCTATCAGCGGGCCCGGACCCTCGTCCTCGCCGGCGGCGACTCGCGCCGCGAGGGCGAGGAGATGATGACGGCGATCGGCGCAGCGCCGATGACGCTCTGACGCGCGCCGACCGCCGTCATCCCCCGTTCAGGCCGGCCAGACTGCGTGCTCGACGGTGCCCCCGACGATGTCGACACGGAGTCGGACCGGACCGTCCGGCCGGAGGTAGAGGTCGTAGCTGCCCTCGGCGACTTCGAAGAAGACCGCCGAGTGGACGAACTCGCCTTGCGGAGTGGGTCGCGCGACCACGGCGACATGCGCCAGGTGTCCACCATTGTCCGGACGCATTTCGACCTCGAGGCCCTCGAGCTCGGATGGCATCTCGATCACGAGAGCACCGATGCCGTCACCTACGTCGACCGCGACTGCGCAACCTTGACCCGCGTGCGGGTTCTCAACTGACCTCATGTCGCCGGCACCCCCGGCGTGGTCTGGTACCCGCCGGCCGGAGTCCCGAGGTACGGGAAGTTGTCGAAGTACCAGGAGTTCGTGTTGGTCGTACCGTCCTTGATCGCGCTGGCGGCGCCGTCCGGCTTGAACGACGGATCGACCAACGGGATCGTCAGGCCGGCGACCGCCCGGAGCTCGACGGTGACGACGTCGTCGGACACCCGTCGGCCGTTGGGGAAACCGGCCGGGTCCCCGGCGACCAGACCGAGCGGGTTCGGGTTCGAGGCCGGCGGCACCGCGACGTTCAGCCGCAGCATGTCGGACAGCACCGAGCCGGTGAAGTTCTGGAACCCGGGGACGACGCCGTCCGGGATGCCCGTGAGCAGGATCGCGCTCAGGTCGGCGCGGGGCTTCTTGTAACCGGCGAGATTGGGAAACACGCCCGGGTACAGCACTGGCAGGAGAGACGCGAGCTCGGGCCGCCGGACGTACATCGCGAACCGCTTGTCCTCGCTCGGCGGCAGGCTGTTCCACTCGTCCTTGCGCACCATCGGCACGAGGACCTCGTTGAACAGCGGGTTGCCGAGTCGCGACACCTGACGGTACGGGCCGAAGCCCTGGACGTCACCGGTGTCGTCGATCATCCGGGCCCGACGGCGGCTGGCCGTGGCCCACACGCCGATTACCGACTTCGGATCCATCACGTCGCTGGGCGTCCGGCCGTTGCGAGTGAGCTGACTGATCGGGACCTGGAGCACGATCGAGTGGACGTTGAGTCCCTGGGTGCCGTTGACGCCGACCGCGGCGGCCGACGGGATGAGGTGGAGGTTCTGGAACGGGCGCAAGGTGGCCAGGTCGAAGATGCTGCCCAGGTCGACGAAGAAGCCTTCGGCCCGCTGGCCGCAGAAGACGCGGTGCCGACGGTCGATGCGCTGGACGGCCTGCCCGGCGAGCTTGGCGTAGTTGGGCGTACTGCGTGGCCCGATGTTCACCGGCGGCGTCGGCAGGTTGTCGCCGAGTGTCACGGTGCGGCCGTTCCGCTCCACCCGTTTCACCGAGTAGAACTGCGGGCGGTTCCAGTCGGTGTCGTCGATCGACTCGATCGGGCCGGTGTTGTAGAGGAAGGTGTTGTTGTTCCGGACCACGGTGCGGAAGTTGAACTGGTAGCTGATGTCGGCCATCCCGTCGCCGGAGTTCGAGATGTGGATCTCGTACAGGACGTCGTCCCCGAACTCGTAGAAGTTGGGACCGCCGTCCGGCTTCTGCAGCGGAATGAAATTGGCGATCAGCGTGACGGTGTCCGGACGATCCGGACTGACGAACGCATAGACATCGGTGTTGTCGGCAACCGGATCTTTCGATATCTCGGGAGCCTCACGGTGTGAAGACATGGCAGTCCCTTCGACTGGCACGAAGCAGGTTTCGAGTACGAGTGCCGCGCGACGGGTACGGACGACCGGCGCGGCTGAAGATTGGTCAGGCGGTGCGCATTCGCGCCAGATTCGCGGCCATCGCGCGGTCCTCGACGGCGATCTCCTTCGCGCCGGACAGGACCGTCATCTTGCCCTTACGTGCATCAGTGACGTAGACGACGAACGACCCGGGAGCACCCTCGTCGATCTCGTACCCCGAGGACTCGTCCCCGTCGTCTCGCCCCAACACTCCCGTCCCGATCGCGACGGCAGCGGCGGCCGATGCCGCACCTGCTCCCGCCAGTCCCAGGAATTTGCGTCGACTGGACTCGACCATGACAGCTCCCTTCCATCCAGTCCGGGGCATGGTCGTTCGACGATGCTCCCGTCGGGTGGTTCTCCCACCGCGTTTCAGTGGAGGTTCGGAGCCGTAGTGGGCCCGGATGGGTCCGATCTTGCGACCGGATCGCCAGCCGGACAACGACAGTGCCGGCGACCCCGAGTGAGGGCCGCCGGCACCGGTGCGATCAGCTGCAGGCCATGTTGACCTGAGCGCGGAAGATGTGCCCGAAGTTCGGATCGTTGAACGTCTCGAAGACCTGCGGCTCGCCGACGAGCTCGCAGGTGAACAGTCCTTCGCCGGATGCGGACGTTCGGGCGTCTTCGATCGCGCGTTGGATCGCGGTCTCTGCAGTCAGGCCACGCCCGCCGCCGCACCACAGCCCGGAGGCACTTGCGGACGAGGCGAACATGACGAGCGCGGTCACCGACGCCGCGCCAATGGTCAGAGGGGCAGAAATCAAACGGGTTCGAGGACGCAGGATCATGACCATCACCATCTCCCTAGGAATCGACCTGTTGAGATGGGGTACGAAGGCGATCTCAGTCGAGATTTCGTACTGGATATTGCTTTTCTTTGACATTTCCCGGCGCGAACGGATGGCGAACGGCCGGCGTCAGGTCGATTCGGCCACTCGCCAGAGATACCAGCTCGCCATCGTCCGATAGGGCTGCCAGAGCTTGCCGCGCTCGGCGACCTCCATCGGGCTGGGCACATCCGGACCTTTCCCGAACGCGGTCCCGAATCCCCGGCGCAGCCCGTAGTCCTCGGTCGGCAGCACGTCTGGGCGGCCGAGCCGGAAGATCAGCAGCATCTGTGCCGTCCAGCGGCCGATCCCCCGCACCGCGGTCAGTCGCTCGACGATCTCGTCGTCGGACATCGACGTCAGCTCGGCGAGCGTCGGCAGCTCGCCGTCGACGACCCGCTGGGCCAAGTCCCGTACGGCCAGCAGCTTGGCCCGAGACAACCCGGCGGCCCGCAACTGCTCGTCTGATGTGCCGAGTACGCGCTCGGCCGCCACGACCTCGGGCACATCGGGCAGGAACACCCGTACCCGCTCGAAGATCGTCGCCGCCGCCTTGGCGGTCAGCTGCTGATAGGTGATCGCCTCCGCGAGCGAGTGCAGCAGCGTCGGCGAGCGCTGGAGCTCGGGTTCGAGCTCGAACCGCCCGATGTCGGCCATCACGCGACCCAGGGCCGGGTCCGCCTGGCGTAGCCGCCGCGCCGCGACACTCGGATCGAAGCCGAGCCGCCCGTCGCCGTCGAACGCCGGCGCTGGGCTCGACTGGTCCATAACGTGATTCTGCCCGTGGCAGGCTGGCCGCCGTCTTGAACGATCTTGCGGCGTTGGCCGGTCAATCGGTCGTGAAGTCGTCGTGCAGCCCGCGTCCGAGCCGGTCGCCCCAGGCCCGAGCGCGCTCCAGTTCGCCGTCGGCGACCGGACCCGTGGGACCGGTGACGTAGAAGGACTCGGGGGCCACGACCAGCCGGTAGCCGCGTCGGCGCAGCCGTCTGGCTGCGCCACGGGCGGCAGACCCGGGGAGCCCGCGGACGTGGACCCGGGTGTCGAAGGTCGCGGCGTTGCGGGTCGTCCCGCTCTCGGGCAGGTCGGCGAGCCATTCCCGAAGACCGCCGCCGCGGGAGACCACCGGCATCGTCGCTCGGTTGGCCGCGTCCGCGCGGGTCCGTGACCAGCTGAGTCCGAAGGTGTGGGTCGGTCCACCGGCTACCAGGAGATCGACGTCCTCGCCCGACTTGCTGTCGAAGTCGCCGATCTCAGCGACGCCGGTCTTGACGTGCGCTGCCAAGCCATCGGCGATGGCCACCGCGATGTCGCGGGTGTTGCCGAACATCGACTCGTACACGACCTGCGCCTTCATGCTGCTCCTCCTCAGGCCGGTGACCTGGGCCGCCACGACAAGTCCACGCCTGCCCGGCCCCGCTGAGCAGGGACGAACGTCCCAAAGCCATGATTCGGTGGCCCTGACCGCCGGCTGGCCGCGACTTGCCGATCGGGCCCGTCGTGTCCAGGGACCAAGGTCTCCCTTTTCGGGCGTTACGCCCCTGCCGGTCGGACGCCGGGCGCGACAGGGTGTGATCCGGAGGAGGGATCCATGCGTACGAGTGCGGGCCGATCAGTGGTGGTCGGAATCAGCGACGGTCGGGAAAGCGAGTCTGCTCTGGACTGGGCCGTCGACGAGGCGAGGCTGCGGGGCCGGTCGCTCCATATCGTCGCGACGGACTCCTGGTCCGAGTCCATGCCGGCCGGCGCCGAGGGCCGGGCTGCCCTGCCGTCGTTCCCGCCAGCGGTTAATCGTGCGTACGAGCGAGCCCTGGAGCGGGCCCGCAACCATCTCGAAGGCGATGCCGTCACCGGCGAGCTCCTTCCCGGGCGACCGATCCGGGCCCTCCGGGAAGCGGCGGCCACGGCGGGAGTGCTCGTCGTGGGCGCTCGCGAGGGAGCGCACCGCCACTCCGTCAGTCACGCCGTCGCCGCTCACGCCGCGTGTCCGGTCGTCGTCGTCCGAGGCGAGAGCCACCTGAAGCCGCCCGGACGGATCGTCGTCGGTGTCGACGGCTCCGTCGAGTCGCAGCACGCCATGACCTTCGCGTTCGACGAGGCGGAGTTGCGCGGGGCCACGCTCGAGGCGATTCAGTGCTCCGACGACGGCTCCGAGGACCAGGCTCAGCAGCAGCTCGCCGAAAGCGTCGAGCCCTACCGCCAGAAGCATCCCGATCTCGCCGTCGACGCCCGCGTACTGAACGGGCGTCCGGTCGACGAGCTGACCGCCCGCTCCGACGGCGCCGACCTGATCGTGGTCGGATCGCGGGGCCGAGGCCGCGTGCTCGGCGCGCTCCTGGGATCGGTCAGTCAGCGACTGATCGAGGACGCCCAGTGTCCGGTGACGGTGGTCAAGTAGGCGTCAGTCGGCCGTCGTGACGCAGAACGGGTGCCCCGCCGGGTCGGTGAGCACCAGGTAGTCCCCGGCACCGGGCTGGAAGTCCGGCCGAGCGGCGCCTTGCGCCAGCATCTCCTTCGCCGCCGATTCGATATCGGCCACGACGAGCTCGAGATGGAAGTGCTTCCTCGCGTCCGGCCAGCCCGGGCCCTGATACTCCGCGATGCGCTGGAAACCGAGTTGGACCGAGTCTCCGTCGCCGAGGTAGACGAAGTCGTCGTCTTGGTAGGTCGTCTTCCAGCCGGTCACCTCGCCGTAGAACTCCGCGAGCGCCGCCGGGTCGGCGCAGTCGACGATGACGGCTCCCAAGCGGGCCGTTCCAGACATGCTGATCCCTCTTTCGGACGTCGCCGAGCGCCGAATGCGCTCAGCGGTTCCCTCAGCATGTCGAGCAGGGACGGTGGTCGTCTTGAACGAAGTTGCGCCGAACCGAGCACGGCGTACGGCGTCGTGGTGCAGCGTCGGTCAGCGCAGGCCGTAGGCGCCGACGATGGTCTGCTCGATGCGGCTGCCTTGACTGTCCTCAGCCGAGGCTCGCAGGCTGACCTGGCCGGTGGAGTCGCTCAACTCGGGGTAGGTCACCGTCGCCCGGTAGGTCGACGCACCGGAGCGCTGGAGCGTGACCGGCTGCCAGGTCGCACCGTCGTCGGTACTCAGCGAAAGCTGCAGCTCGCCAAGCTTCGGGAGGCGGCCGTCCTGGCGATACGCGGTCACCTCGATCGGTCCGGTCGCACCGGCGGCGACCCGGTTGTCGAGGCCGACGTCGGCGTCGTAGCGGAGGAACAGCAACGGCTGCGGTGCGCAGGGCGTCGTCGCCGCGGTGAACTGGGTCTCGACGCAATCGTGCCCCGGCGGGACGGCGTCCTGCTCCGGCCGGGATGACTCGAACGTCCACTCCGTGCTGGAGCCGCCCTGGTCCAGCGTCAGGCGGTACGTCGCCGGGTCGGGCGACAGGGTGTAGGTGGTGAACGCTCCGATCAGCGGCGGCGACTCCTCGATCTCGACACCGTCCCGGAACAAATGCATCTCGCCGAAGCCGAACGGACGACCGTACTGGCCGAGGGTGTGGCGCTCGCCGGGCGAGGTCAGGTGCAGGAACGGGTAGAAGGCGTCGCCCTGTCGACAGGCCGCGCAGACCCACCACCACAGCGGCGCGGTCAGGCCCTCGCGTCCGACCGAGTCCGGAACGACGACCCCACCAGGCACATTCGGGCGCTCGTTCCACTCGACGACGGGGCGGCTCGCCGGCCCGTAGACGTCCATGGTCTCGTCGAACGGCAGCCCGCCCGTGCCGGGGCTGAGTCCCCGTTCGTGGATGAAGCCGGGCCGCGCGGGATACGCGTACTCCGGCACGGAGGTCTGGCTCACGACAGCCGCGTTGCCACCGGCGACGGCGAACTCCCACGGCGCCCACGTGAACCAGATCTGCCGCAGCGGCTGGCCCGGTTGGTCGCCGTGGTAGCGGTTCTCGACCGGGACCAGGTCACGGTCGCGGAAGTCGTACGCCAGGGAGTCCGGCACTCGGCCCCACTCGGTCAGCTTCAGCGCGTAGACGTACGCGGGAGACTGACCGGCCGGTGTCGAAGGCGTGAGCGTCCAGTGCGACGAGATCGCGAAATCACCCTGCCGGACACGCTCGGTCGGCGTCACCCACCAATCTTGCGTCGCCGACGCGAAGATCGAGTTGATGTTCCGGAACGCACCGTCGCTCGACGATCGGAAGAGACCGAACGCGCTCACGACACGCGTCGCGGTCGGTCGCTGAGTCGACACCGACATGAGCCGGGCGACGTTGGCGTCCACGGTGATGGCGGTGTCGTCGGACACCCGCACTTCTGGGTCCACCAGCACGCCGAGCTGCCGGACCCCACTGGCGTTGTTCCAGGCGACGAGAGCACGCACCGAGTACGTCCCGTCGGCGAGCTGGAAGTCGAGATTCGCAGGACAGTCCGCGGCTCCGCAGGAGAGGGACTCGCCGGCCCACTCGCCGTCGACGCCGACCAGCATCATGCTCTGCAGCTGGAAGCCGGCCACGTCCTGCTTCGCCACGAGGTTGATGTGCAGCGTGTGCTGCTGCTCCCCCACGACCGCGCCGACCGGCGTACGAAGCTGCCGCCCGTCGCCGGTCGTGGCGGTGACGACGCCCGAGTACGCGACGGAGTCGAGGCCGCCCGGGTCGAGCGTGACCGTGGCGGTCGCCGAGCCGCCGGACGGCAACGTGACGGTCGACGGGACGACCGACAGGGCGCCATCCGGAGCCGTCCCGCCCGCCGCCGTCTGGAACTGCGCGGCCAGCTCCAGCGTTACCGGCTCCGACGTCGGGTTCGTGTACGTGAGCTCGCGCTGGCGAGAGGCGTCGTCGCCGATCGCGATCAGACCGAAGTCGCTCGTAGCCGGAGCGACCTGCAGCGGCTCGTGCACCGCGCGACCGACGTCGATCCGGCCACTGCCCTGCTGGTAGACATTCGCGCCGGCGTCGACGGCGGTCGCGACCAGACCGGCCTTCAGCTGTGCCGGGCTCCAGTCCGGATGCTGTTGCGCCAGGATGGCCGCCGCTCCGGCGACGTGCGGAGTCGCCATCGACGTACCCGATGCGGTGACGTAGTTCGCGTCGACCGGCGGGCCGAGCGTGGTGCCGGCCGCTCGGGCCGCAGTGATCTGCACTCCGGGCGCCACGACCTCGGGCTTGATCGCGTAGTTGCCGACCCTCGGTCCCCGGCCGGAGAACGGCGCGATCTGATCGGCACCGTCGACCGCCCCGACGGTGAGGGCGGCGTCGGCCGTACCCGGAGCCGCCACCGAGTAGGACCTGGGTCCGAGGTTGCCGGCCGCGACGACGAACAGGGCGCCGGTCGACGCTGTCAGAGCGTCGACCGCCTGGCTCGCCAGGTCGGTTCCGTCGGTGGGGCCGGAGCCGAAGCTCATGTTGACGACATCCGCGCCTTGTTCCTGCGTGGCCCACTCCATGGCCTGGATGGCGTCGGACTCGAGGCCGATGCCGTTGTTGGCCAGAACCTTTCCGACGATCAGATCGGCACCCGGCGCGACGCCGGTGAATCGGCCGCCGGACGCGGCGCCGGTGCCGGCGGCGATCGAGGCGACGTGGGTGCCGTGGCCGTGGCGGTCGTCGACCGTCTGGCCCTCGACGAAGCTGCGGGAGGCGATCACCTTGTCGGCCACATCCGGATGGGCGAGGTCGATACCGGTGTCCAGGACCGCGACGTCGATGCCGGTGCCGTCGAAGCCTGCTGCCCACGCGTCCGGCGCGCCGATCTGCGGCACGCTCTCGTCGAGCGCGACGGAGATCGGCTGGTCGAGTGAGATCCGGTCGATGCGACGACCGAGGCTCGGCGTCGACGTCTCCGATCGGGCGGAGTCCGCCGTGAGCGCCGCCCACAGAGCGCCGGCCCGGTCGAGATCGACGGTGTCGGCGACCGCGTCGATGCTGCCCAGGCTGGTTTCGACGTCGACCGAGGGCAGCGACTCCGAGAGGACCGCGGGAGCCCTCGCCGTGTCCGCGTCGTACTGCACGACGACCGGCAACTCGCCTGGCTGACTCCACTCGTCGCCGTTGGACACGAGGTCAGAGACGTTGAACAGCTCGCGATCGAGTTGGCCGGAGTCGATGTACGGTCGCGCGTCGGCCGGGACGGCGTACACCGTCGTACCGGCGCCGGGAGCCTTCGTCGCCTCGACCTCGACGACCGGCTTCGACCCATCGGCTCGCGGCGCCGGCCGTACGTCGACCGCGACCCGACCGCCGCCGGCCACATCGAGCGTGACCCGGTCGCCGGTGATCAGCGTGATCCGATGCGTCCCGGGCGGCAGATCGGGCAGTCGGAGATGAGTGGGGCTGGCGGCCGGCGCCTTCGGAGCGGTCTGAGCCGTGGCACCTGGCATGACGGAGGCAGGTTCCGCGAGTCCGACCAGTGGGACGAAGAGGCAACCGGCCGCCAGAACGTACGTGGTGCGCCGGACGGCTCGCCAGACGATGGGCGACGGCGCTACGACCTGCATGCTCGCCTCCCATCGCCTGGCGGACCGGGGACCGGCCGAGCGCATCGCAACGTACGCCTTTCACCCTCGGCCCCGACAAAACGGTGCGTCAACGCTCGTACGTGGGAGAAAATGACCAGTGGTGACAAGTACTCAGGAGCGGAGGGATGCGCACATGCCAGCACGGGGTGTCCTCGATCCACTCGGAGTCGCGGCCGACGAGGAGCACGTCTACCGCTTGCTGCTCACCGATCCAGGCGCTGGGGTAACCGAGGTGGAGGCCCAGACCACGCTCAGCCCGGCTCGGGTCCGCCGGGCGCTGGTGGCCCTGGAGAGCAAGGCGATGATCACCCGCAGCGACAGCCGGCCGCCCCGCTATCACCCGGCGCCACCGGACATCGTCGTCGAGGCCCTGGTCAGCGCCCGCGAGGAGGAGCTTCAGCGCACCCGGCTGGCGGCCCAGGAGCTCAGTGCGCTGCTGCAGGCCCCTCCCGACCAGCCCCAGGTCAGCAAGGTCGTCGAGGTCATCACCAGCCCCGAGGCGGTCGTCCGGCGCTGGACCCAGCAGCAGCGCAGCGCTCGCCGCTCCCTCGAGGTCTTCGTCCGACCACCCTTCACTCAGCCCGATCTGGACGAGGACGAGTCGGTCCAGCGCGCCCTCTACGAGCGCGGCTGCGAGGTGCGCGGCGTCTATGACCAGCGCGCGCTTCAGGCGCCGGACATCCTGACCAGCCTGCAGCGGACGGTCCTGCTCGGCGAGCAGGCTCGCGTCGCGACCGAGCTGCCCGTCAAGCTCGCCCTCTTCGACCGGCGGCTCGCCTTCGTACCCCTCGGGCGCGGCGACAACACGACCACCCTGGTCGTCCACGAGTCCGCCATGCTCGACGCCCTCGTCGCGCTGTTCGACCTGTGGTGGCA
>JALDXR010000518.1:0-3200 GCA_032154865.1 Nocardioidaceae bacterium | reverse complement strand
TGATGTTGGACTGCTCGGAGTTGCCGACCTCGCCGACCGTCGCGCGGCAGCGGACGTCGACGTAGCGCATCTCGCCGGAGGGCAGCCGCAGCTGAGCGCGCCGGCCCTCCTTGGCGACCAGCTGCACGCCCGCGCCGGCGGACCGGCCGAGCTTGGCGCCGCCGCCCGGACGGAGCTCGATCGCATGGACCGTGGTGCCGACCGGGATGTTGCGCAGCGGCAGGTTGTTGCCCGGCTTGATGTCAGCCCCGACACCGGCCTCGACGCGCATGCCCTGCCGGAGGCCTTCCGGCGCGATGATGTAGCGCTTCTCGCCGTCGACGTAGTGCAGCAGCGCGATCCGAGCCGTCCGGTTGGGGTCGTACTCGATGTGCGCGACCTTGGCCGGCACGCCGTCCTTGTCGGCCCGGCGGAAGTCGATGACGCGGTAGGCGCGCTTGTGACCGCCGCCCTGGTGCCGGGTCGTGATCCGGCCCTGGTTGTTGCGGCCGCCCTTCTTGGGCAGCGGACGCACCAGGCTCTTCTCCGGCGTAGTCCGGGTGACTTCGGCGAAGTCGGCCACGGAGCCGCCGCGACGGCCTGGCGTCGTCGGCTTGTACTTGCGGATAGCCATCTGTCCTCAGTCCTCGCTCACGCCGTACCGGGTCCGGCGAAGATGTCGATGCGCTCGCCCTCGGCGACGCTGACGATCGCTCGCTTGGTGTTGGGCCGCTTTCCCCAGCCGTAGCGGGTACGGCGCCGCTTGCCCTGGCGGTTGATCGTGTTGACCGCGGTGACCTTGACGTCGAAGATCTCCTCGACGGCGATCTTGATCTCGGTCTTGTTGGCGTCCGGACGGACCACGAACGTGTACTTGTTCTGGTCCAGCAGGCCGTAGCTCTTCTCGCTGACGACCGGCGCGACCAGAACGTCACGGTGATCCTTGTGCAGTCGGCTCACGGTCACACACTCGCTTCCGTGTCAGCGGGGGTACGGGCCGCGACGAACGCGTCGTAGGCACCCTTGGTGAACACGACGTCATCCGACAACAGCACGTCATAGGTATTGAGCTGGCCGACCGCCAGGATGTGCACGTCCGGCACGTTACGCAGGCTGAGCCAGCTCACCTGGTCGTCGCGATCGAGCACGATCAGCGGCCGGCGACGCTCGCTGACCCGGCGCAGGGCGGCGACCGCCTGCTTGGTGGACGGGGTGTCGCCGTCGACGAACCCCTCGACCACGTGCACCCGGCCCGCACGAGCCCGGTCGGACAGCGCGCCGCGCAGCGCGGCAGCCTTCATCTTCTTCGGGGTGCGCTGGGCGTAGGACCGCGGCTGCGGCCCGTGCACGACCCCGCCGCCGGCGAACTGCGGTGCCCGGATCGAACCCTGGCGGGCCCGGCCGGTGCCCTTCTGGCGGTACGGCTTGCGTCCGCCGCCCGCGACCTCGCCGCGAGTCTTGGTGGCATGACTGCCCTGCCGGGACGCGGCCTGCTGGGCCACGACCACCTGATGGATCAGCGGCACGTTGACCTGGGCGTCGAAGAGCGCGGCCGGAAGGTCGACCGTACCCGCCTTCTTGCCCTTGGCGTTGAGCACGTCGATCGTCGTCACTGGTCGGCTCCCTTCGCCTTCACGCCGGACCGCAGGACGACCAGACCGCCCTTGGGGCCGGGAATGGCTCCCTTGACGAGGATCAGACCCTTCTCGGCGTCGACCGAGTGGATCGTGAGGCTCTGGCTGGTCACGGTCTCGTTGCCCATCCGGCCGGCCATCCGCAGGCCCTTGAAGACCCGGCTCGGAGTGGCACAGCCGCCGATCGAGCCGGGCTTGCGGTGGTTGCGGTGCGCGCCGTGGGACGCGCCGACGCCGTGGAAGCCGTGCCGCTTCATCACACCGGAGAAGCCCTTGCCCTTGCTGGTCCCGGTCACATCGACCCGGTCACCGGAGGCGAACACCTCGGGGCTCAGCTCCTGACCCAGCTCGTAGTCGCCGGCGTCGTCGGTGCGGATCTCGATCACGTGGCGTCGCGGCGTGACGCCGGCCTTCGAGAAGTGACCCGCTTTCGGCTTGGTCACCTTGCGGCCCTCGATCTCGCCGAATCCGATCTGCACGGCCGAGTAGCCGTCGGTCTCCGGGGAGCGAATCTGGGTGACGACGTTGGTGCCGGCGGCGATCACGGTCACCGGCACGACACGGTTGTTGTCGTCCCAGACTTGGGTCATGCCGAGCTTGGTGCCCAGCAGGCCCTTCACAGTTCGGGTTTGCGTGCTCATAGGTGGTCGGTCCTCAGAGCTTGATCTCGATGTCGACGCCGGCCGGCAGGTCGAGGCGCATCAGCGAGTCGACCGTCTTGGGCGTCGGATCGATGATGTCGATCAGTCGCTTGTGCGTGCGCATCTCGAAATGCTCACGGCTGTCCTTGTACTTGTGGGGCGAACGGATCACGCAGAACACGTTCTTCTCGGTAGGCAGCGGCACCGGGCCAGCCACCTTCGCGCCGGTACGCGTGACCGTGTCCACGATCTTGCGCGCCGAGCTGTCGATCTGCTCATGGTCGTAGGCCTTGAGTCTGATGCGGATCTTCTGTCCCGCCATCGCTGCCTTCGTCCTTCTCTCGTGTCGCCTCGGTCGCGTCACTCGCCCCATTTCTCCGACCCCCGAGGTCGGGCGTGTCGCACCAGTTGCGGCGCGAACGGCCGATCATCGTCGTGGTTGGGAAATGGCGCCCGGCGGATGCCGGACATGTCGGCGGGATCTCCTGGTTCGGTGCCGCGCCCGACCCGAGCCGAACGGCCGCTTGGCGCGCGGCAACCCCGGCGATCCCACCGGAGCAACCTGACTAGTTTGTCAGACCGCCCGGCGGGATGCCAAATCGGGGTGAGGCCACGTCGTCGGGCACCAGGTTCTCGTGGCATGCGCGCACTCTGCACGGCGTCGACGCGATGCGGAGTGTCTACGAGCCATGCAGAGTACGCACCCTCCGCCACGCACCGAGCGAGTCTCGCCGCTGCCACGGCCGGATCCCCAGGGCGGCACGCAGCCGCTTGATCGCGTGGTGCGCCTGACTCTTGACCGTCCCGACCGAGCAGCCGAGCTCTCGGGCCACGTCGGCCTTGGTGAGGTCCTCGTAGTAGCGCAGCGTCCCCTCTTCCGGTTCGGACCCAGCCTGTCAGAAGCTAGGGAGCCCAGCAGTCGGAAAGGTCGGGTAGACGTCGGAAG
>JALDXR010000069.1:0-10979 GCA_032154865.1 Nocardioidaceae bacterium | reverse complement strand
CCCAGTGGTACGTCTCGGGGTCGAGCCGTTCGCCGGCCAGGAACAGGGTCTGGAACGCCGACAGGTCGTACTTGCCGACCAGGTTCGCGTCCGGATCGATCTTCTTGATCGCGCGCAGTGCGGTCGGCGCCGTGAACAGCGCCTTCGCACCGTGGTCGGCGATCACCCGCCAGAACGCACCGGCGTCCGGAGTCGCCACCGGCTTGCCCTCGTAGAGCACGGTCGTCGCGCCGATCAGCAGCGGTGCGTACACGATGTAGCTGTGGCCGACGACCCAGCCGACGTCGGAGGCCGTCCACCACACGTCGCCGGGCTGGATGTCGTAGACCGCGTGCATCGAGTACGCGAGTGCGACGGCGTGGCCGCCGGTGTCGCGTACGACGCCCTTCGGTCGCCCGGTCGTACCCGACGTGTAGAGGATGTAGAGCGGATCGGTCGCCGCGACCGGGACCGGGTCGACCGGCGCCGCCTCGGCCGCGAGCTTCGCCCAGTCGAGGTCACGCTCACCCAGCTCGGCGCGGTGGCGGTCCCGCTGGAACACGACGAGCTGCTCCGGCCGGTGCGAGGCGAGGGTGAGCGCCTCGTCGATGATCGGCTTGTACTCGACGACCCGGGTCGGCTCGATCCCGCAGGAGGCGGCGAGGATCAGCTTCGGCTTCGCGTCGTCGATCCGGGCCGCCAGCTCCCGGGGCGCGAAGCCGCCGAACACGACGGAGTGGACCGCACCGAGGCGGGCACAGGCGAGCATGGCGATCGCCGCCTCGGGGATCATCGGCAGGTAGACGATGACCCGATCGCCCTTGTCGACGCCGAGCGACCGCAGCGCACCCGCGAACCGGGCGACCTCGTCGCGCAGTTGTTCGTAGGTGTAGGTCCGCTGGGTCTCGACCATCGCCGAGTCCCAGATCAGCGCCGGCTGGTCGCCGCGGCCGTCCCGGACGTGCCGGTCGAGTGCGTTGTCCGCCGTGTTGAGCTCGCCGTCGGGAAACCAGCGATACAGCGGCGGATTGGAGTCGTCCAGTGCCTGGGTCGGTCGGCGGGTCCACTCGATCGCATCCGCGGCGTCCAGCCAGAACCGGTCGCGGTCAGCAAGGCTTCGGCGATACTCCTCGGCGTACGCACTCATACCTCGACATCCTCGTCCAGCCCCTGACGACAGTCCAGGCTGCGACGATGGCCGCATGCACAGTGAGACCCGCAGCTATCACACCGGCGCCAGTGACACCGTCCTCGACGTCACCGACGACTGCGCGGCCTTCGTACGCGAGGCGGCCGATGGGCTGCTGCACGTGTTCGTCCCACATGCGACGGCCGGGATCGCGATCATCGAGACCGGCGCCGGCAGCGACGACGATCTGGTGAGCGTCCTGGACGAGCTGCTGCCGGCCGGGTTCAGGTGGCGGCATCGGCACGGCACGCCCGGTCACGGCCGATCCCATGTGATGCCGGCCCTGGTGCCCCCGTACGCGACCGTGCCGGTCATCGGCGGTCGGCTCGCCCTCGGCACCTGGCAGCGGATCTGCCTCGTCGACCTCAACGTCGACAACCCCGATCGCGAGGTCCGGCTGTCGCTGCTGCCGGGCTGATCGGCGACGCCCGTCACACGGATACGTGGTATCCGACAGGCGGAAACCGAGCGACCGGGCGAGCCTCACGCAGTACGGCGGCGACCGCGGCGGGCCTGGAGGTAGTCGGCGACGACATACTCACCGAGGCGGCCCAGCTCGGGCGTGAAGACCCGACCGCCGTTGCGCCGGGCCACCGCGTCGACGAAGCGGGCCAGACCCGGATCGTCGCCGAGGAGGAAGAAGTTCAGAGTCGCGCCGATCCGGGTCATCGCGTCCACCTCCGACACGGTCGACCGCAGCGTGGCGGCCGTCGTCGGCCAGTGGAAGAACGGGACGCCGTCGGACTCCAGATGCGCGGTCGGTTCGCCGTCGGTCACGATCAGCACGACCGGCTCGGCCTCGGGATGCCGGCGCAGATGCCGACCGGCGAGCAGCAGGGCGTGATGCAGGTTGGTGCCCTGGACCCACTCGGGCTCGGCCTGGGCCAGCTGCAACGGCGACATCCGCCGGGCCAGCCGGTCGAAGCCGATGATCTGCAAGGCATCGCGCCGGAACCGGGTCGCGACCAGGTGCGACAGCGCGATCGCGGTCTGCTTCATCGGACCCCAGCGGTTCTCCTGCACCATCGAGAACGACAGGTCGACGAGCAACGCCACCGCCGCCGTCGTACGCCGCTCCGTCTCCGCCACGGCGAAGTCCTCGACCGCCAGGCGTACGACGTCGTCACCCGACTCGGCGCCGCGCAGCACGGCGTTGTGGACCGTACGCACGGCGTCGATGGGCCGCTCGTCGCCGAACTCCCACGGCAGCACGGCACCGGTCCGCTCGTCGGCCGCCCCACTGCGCCGGTCCTCATGATCGCCCGTTCCGGCGGCCTCGAGCTGATCGAAGATCCGGCGCAATGCGGTGTCGCCGAGTCGGCGCAGTGCCTTCGGGGTCAGCTCGAGTCCCTCGGGTCCGCGCTGGAGGTAGCCCTGTCGTTCGAGCTCCCGCTCGAGATCGCGCAGCGCCCGGAGATCCTGGACGGCCGACGGAGCCAGCTGTCGTTCGAGCGCTTCTACATCGACGTCGTCGAGGGTCGCGCCCGGATGCTCCTGGGCCAGCTGTGCCTCCAGCGCCTCGACGTCGGCCAGGTCGGCGACCGCGCCGACGGCATCGCCGTAGCCCAGCGGCTGCCCGCCGGAGATGTCGGTGCCGTCGCGCCCGCGCATCATGCCGGGCCGCAGCGCCGACAGGTTGTCGCGCAACTGCGAGAGCTGGCTCTCCAGGTCGACGTCGCCCAGCGCCTCGCTCATCAGGCGGGCCAGCTCGTCACGCTGCTCCGGCGTGAGCGACTGCATCATCCGCTCCGCCGCGGCCTGGCGACGAGCCAGCAGGTCGATCAGGTCGTCGGTGTCCTTCGGATTCTCCGGGAAGAACTCGCCGTGCCGTTCCATGAACTCCTGGAACTGCTCGGTCGTGTCCTCCCCGCGGGCATGCGCCGCGAGCAATGCGTTGAGGTCGGCCAGCATGTCGCGCACCCGCTGCATCGCCTCGGGGTCCTGACCGGACAGCGCCTCGCGCATCCCGGCGAACTGCGCGTCGAGCACCTCGCGGCGCAGCATCTGCTGGATCGCCTCGAAGCCCTCGCGCGCCTGCGGAGAGTGCCAGTCGTACGACGACAGCTCCCGCACCGCACTTGCGGTGTCGTCGGGTACGTCGTCGAGCTGCATCTCGGCGAGCCGGGCGTCGTCAGTGTCCTCGGCGGCCAGGGTCGCCCGCTCCTCGGCGAGCACCTGGTCCAGGGCCGCGCGTACCCGGTCGATCGTGCCGGCCAGGTTGCCGCGCCGCTGGAGCTCGTGACGCCGTCGGGCCAGGTCGCGACGCAGGTCGTCGAGGCCGCGCCGTCGACCCAAACCGCGCCGCAGCAGCCGGTCCACCGCGTCGCGGATCCCGGACCCTCCGAGGACGTCCCTTCCGACCTCGTCGAGTGCCGCACGTACGTCGAACGGCGGCTCGAGCGGATCGCGGCCACCCCGCCAGCTGCCATAGCGCCAGCTGCGTCGCCGGTGTGGACGGGCCATCGTCAGCCTCCGTAGACGGTCCGGCCGTCGACCTCGTCCTTGGCCAGCCGTCTGGTCAGGTGTAGCCCTTCGAGAACGAACTCGACGGCGGCCGCGGCCTGTCCGGGCGAGACGGTGTCCTCGTCGACGCCGAGCCGGTCCAGGACGGTCGCGAGGCCGGGCACCGAACCCATCTGGTCCAGCAGCTCCGACCCGGGGACGAGGGGTCCGGTCTCGACCGTGTCGCCCTCGACGAAGTGCTCGGTGAACGGCGCCAGATCGACGCCGGCGAGTCGGTGCCGGAAGGTCTCCGCGGTCGCCAGCCGGAGCACGTGGGCCAAGACCTCGTCCTCGCGGCCCTCCTCGCCCATCTCGAACTCGACCTTGCCGAGCAGCGTCGGGACGACGTCGGGCAGGTCGCCCACCCGGGCCACCGCCTCGTCCTCGTCGGCGAGCGCGCTCCGTCGCAGCGCCGATGCCGACACCGCTTCGGTCGCGGCGATCGCGAACCGGGCCGAGATGCCGGAGCGCTGGTCGACGGCGGCCGACTCGCGCAGTCCGGCGGCGAACCGGGCGACGACCTCGACGACGTGGACCGGCACGGTCGCGACCGTCGCGGCCTCCTGCCGGATCAGGTCCACCTCGTCGTCGATGTCGAGCGGGTAGTGGGTCCGGATCTCGGCGCCGAACCGGTCCTTGAGGGGCGTGATGATCCGGCCGCGGTTGGTGTAGTCCTCGGGGTTCGCGGACACGACGAGCAGCAGGTCCAACGGCAGCCGCAGGGCATAGCCGCGCACCTGGATGTCGCGCTCCTCCAAGACGTTGAACAGCGCGACCTGGATGCGCTCGGCGAGGTCGGGCAGCTCGTTGATGCCGAAGATGCCGCGGTTGGCCCGGGGGAGCAGGCCGTAGTGCACGGTCTCGGGATCGCCGAGCGGGCGGCCCTCGGCCACCTTGGTGGGGTCGATGTCGCCGACCAGGTCGCCGACGCTGGTGTCCGGGGTGGCGAGCTTCTCGCCGTAGCGGTCGTCGCGGTGCCGCCAGGTGATCGGGAGATCGTCGCCGAGCTCGGCGGCCAGCGCGCGACAACGTACGCAAATGGGGTTCAACGGGTCGTCATGGATCTCGCAACCCTCGACGACCGGCTGCCACTCGTCGAGCAGGTTCGCGAGCGTACGCATCAGGCGCGTCTTGCCCTGTCCTCGCTCGCCGAGCAGGACGAGATCGTGTCCGGCCAGCAGGGCGCGTTGCAGCTCCGGCAGCACCGTGTCGTCGAATCCGACGATGCCGGGAAAGGCGTCATCTCCGGCTCGTAGCACGGTCAGCAAATTGTTACGGATTTCCTCTTTGACGCTTCTGGCGACGTATCCCTCGGCCTTGATTTCGCGGGCGGTTTTCGTAACGGGGGGTGAGGATTGAGTCACGTCTCGACAGTACGCGGTGGGCAAACCGGACGCCGGAGAGTGGCGACAATCACGTCTGAGCGTAAGCAGGCTTGCATTCGGCGCTGACGTTCTGCCTACCGTCCTGCAGCTAATTGAATAGCCAGTCGGCGGCTACGCCTAGTCCCGCCTTCGTCGGCTGGTGGTCCTGTAGTCGACTCGACATTTGAGGCGGGAGCGGGGGACCCACCCGCAGTGCCGGACTTCCGGCGCCGCAACCGCACGGTTTACACCGTGCTCGGGGTGTAGCCACGAAGCACGAAGTGGCGGGGCACCTTCCAGCCCTAACCCGACAGCTCACTCCGTAGGCGTGGGGAGGGAATCTGCCATGCCTAACCGCTCTCGGGCGGGGCGTCTGCTTGCCCTGCCGTTGGCTGCTGCTTTATCCACTACCGCGATCTCCACTTCCGGACTGATGATCCAGGCGGACTCCTCTGGAGCCAACGCCGCCGAGCGGGTCTCGAAGCGGGAGAAGAAGATCCACCACGCGGTTCGAATCGCCCGGCGTCAGATCGGTGATCCGTACAACTACGGCTCCGAAGGTCCCGGCTCCTTCGACTGCTCCGGATTGACCTACTACGCCTTCCGCAAGGCGGGCATCCGCATGCCGCGTACGTCCGGCGGTCAGTACGCGCGGGTCCGTCACATCAGCAAGAGCCACCTCAGGCGAGGTGACCTTGTCTTCTTCCACAGTGGTGGGAGCGTCTACCACGTGGCGATCTTCCTCAAGCGCAAGCACGGTGACCGCATCATCCTGCACTCGCCGCGACCGGGTCGCTCGGTTCAGCGCGACCCGATCTGGACGAGCAGCTGGTGGGCGGGCACCCTGCGCCGTCGCTGATCCCCACGCCACCGAAGATCTCGTCCTGCGGAGCGAGGGTCTCCCCGCCGTCGCTCCGCAGGGCGTTTTCCTCTCAATGTCTTAACATGGCCTTTGTGCGCGGGTTCATTGCTGCCGCCGTAGTTGTCGCCACCGCCGGCGCCGCGCCGTTCGCGGAGGCGTCACCGCGAGATGTCCCGATCGGCGATCAGGCCTCGGCGCGCGATGCACCCCCGGCGGCCCTGCGCCCTCCGGCGCTACAGGTCAGCACCGTCGTCAGCGACCTCGATATCCCGTGGGATCTCACCTTCCTCCCGGAGGGAGGGATGCTCTACACCGAGCGGGATCGCGAGCGGATCTGGTGGCGCGGGCCCGGCGGGCGACGCGAGGTGGTCGCCGATAAGCCGCGCGGCGTCTGGCACTCCGGCGAGACCGGCATGATGTCGATCCTCGCGGCCCGCGACTTCGCCACGACGCGACATTTCTTCACCTGTCATGGCGCCGTCGAGCCCGACGGCCACGACATCCGAGTGGTGCTGTGGGAGCTCAACGAGCAGGCGACCCGCGCCCGTCGGATCACGCCGATCGTCGAGGGCCTGCCGACCCAGACCGGCCGCCACGGCGGCTGCCGGCTCCGCTACGGCGTCCGTGGCGCTCTGTACGTCGGCACCGGCGACGCCGCGGTCGGCACGAACCCGCAAGACCTGACGTCCGGCGGCGGCAAGGTGTTGCGGGTGCGGCCCCGCACCGGCGAGGGCTGGCCGAACAACCCGTTCGCCGACGCCACGGATCCCATGCAGCGCCGGGTGTTCACCTACGGCCACCGCAACGTCCAGGGTCTGGCTCTGCGGCCCGACGGCCGGATGTGGTCGGTCGAGCACGGCACGTACCGCAACGACGAGGTCAACCTGCTCGAGCCAGGCGGCAACTACGGCTGGAACCCCGTCCCCGGCTACGACGAGACCCGGCCGATGACGGACTTCACGCTCCCCGGCGAGCAGATCGGCGCTCGCTGGCGCTCCGGAAATCCCACGCTTGCGACCTCCGGCGCCACCTGGCTCGACGGGGAGCAATGGGGCGACTGGCAAGGCAGTCTCGCTGTCGCGACCCTGGCCCACCAGTCGCTGTTGATCATGCGATTCGACCCCGACGGCAGCTTCGTTCGGATGTGGCAGCCGGCGGCGCTCAACGGCGACTACGGCCGGCTGCGCAGCGTCGTCCTCGGCCCGGACGGCGACCTGTACGTCACGACCGCCAACGGCGGCGGTGCCGACCGCATCCTTCGCATATCGCCGGCCGGCTAGACCGACGCCGCCCCCGGCGGACTCCATCCACGACCCTGAGGCACACTGTCCCCCATGCTCAAATCCGACTCTTCGACTGGACTTCGTCGTCTTGGCGTCGCGGTTGCGGCCGCCTGCCTCGTACTGGCGGCGTGCGGCGGTGGCGACGATGACGAGTCCACCTCGAGCGAGGAGAACAGCCGAGACGGCGGAACGCTGACCCAGGTGTCGCCGCTGACCGGTCTCGAGGCTCCTGACGGTCTTCCGAAGCACCCCGTGATCGTCGTCAAGATCGACAACACCTCGTCGGCCGAACCTCAGGTCGGCCTGGGTGAGTCCGACCTGGTGGTCGAGGAGCTGGTCGAGGGTGGTTCCACCCGGCTGGCGGCGTTCTTCTGGACGCAGACTCCCGGTCAGGTCGGACCGGTGCGTTCGATGCGATCGACCGACGTCGGCATCGTCAGCCCGGCGCACGGCGTCCTCGTGGCCTCCGGCGGCGCACCGCCCGCCCGCAAAGACCTCAAGGCGGCGGGCATCCAGACCTTCCTCGAGGGCGCCCCCGGCTTCAGTCGCGAATCGGGTCGCGTCGCGCCGTACGACCTGATGGTGAACCTGGAGGGGCTCGCCGGAGCTCTCGACGACACCGAGCCGCCGGGTCCCTACCTGCCGTTCGGCAGCGACGCGCAGTTCGCCGGCGCGAAGAAGGCCGACCGGATCGACGTCGAGTTCTCCGGCAACCACACGACGACGTGGAGATTCGAGAAGGGCACCGGCTGGGTTCGCGAGGACAGCCTGGCCGAGCCGGGCGACGACTTCGTGCCCGACAACGTCCTGACCCTGGAGGTCAAGGTGGGTGACGCCGGCTATCGCGACCCGGCCGGCAATCCGGTGCCCGAGAGCAAGTTCTTCGGCGCCGGATCAGCCGTCCTGTTCCACGACGGCAAGGCGTTGCCGTGCGAATGGAGCAAGAACGGAGCCGACGGCACGCTGGAGCTGACGACCAAGAACGGCAGGCCGGTGACCGTCCCGGCCGGTCACACCTGGATCGAGCTGGTGCCGATGAAGGGCGGCAAGGTCAGCTACGGGCGCTAGGGAGCCGCGCCCGGACGTCCGGCGCGATCGGGGTCGAAGATGTCGACACCGGTGTCGGCGAGCGTACGCAGGCCGCCGAGGACCGCGCTGATGACGACCTCCACGTCGCGGCTGGTCTGCTCCGGGTCGTCGGAGTCGGCGACCCAGAGGCCGGCACTCCCGAGTGCCCCGAAGAAGATCTGGGCGAAGGTCTCGACAACCCGGTCCGGCGCGTCGAAGTCCGCGAGCAGACCGCGCACGATGTCGGACATCAGGCTGAAGGTCAGGCGCTCCTCAGCCTCGCGCCAGCGGTCGATGCCGAGTCGGACCGGGCCCTCCTGGATGACGATTCGCCGGTAGGTCGGGTCCTGACACACGTCGAGGTAGCCGCGCAGTCCCTCCAGGGCGCGTTCCCAGGGATCGCGGACCTTGTCGACCCGCTTGGCGATCGTGGTCTGCGCCTTGGCCTCCAGCTGGTCGAAGACCGCCTCGAACAGGGCCTGTTTGCCCTGGTAGTGGTGGTAGAGCGCCCCCTTGGTGACCCGGGCCCGGGCGACCACCTCGTCGAGGCTGGTCCCGGCGTACCCCTGCTCGGCGAAGAGCTTCGTCGCGCTGCGCACCAGCGCCTTGCGCGTCGAGGCGGAGTACTGCGCCCGGCGGGAGCTGGCGCGGGTCGCCGCACGCAGCACCTTCGCCGTGGTCGCCATCCGCTCAGCATAGTGAGCCGAGCGGGTCGGAGCCGAACTTAAGGTAGGTCACATACTCTCGGTTTGCTCCGGTCACTGGCTCTCGACATACTGACAGTACGTACCGACGGTATGACGAGAGGAGCAGTCCCATGACCTGGGATGCCTACCACCGTCGCGATGCGGCGCTGCGCTCGGCGATCGCGGTGATCGGCCGCCGCCGGGACGGCCGGCTGCCGTGGCACGAGGTCGACGCGGTTCAGGCCGCGTTCGACACCCCCACCGACCTGCTGCTCGCGCTCCAGATGCGCTGGCACACCCGGCTCGCCGGTCATGTCGACCGGATTGTGGCCGACCAGCCCATCGACCTCCGGTCCGCTGTGATCGACGCGTGGCGGGCCGCGACCACCGATCTGCCCGGCGTACGGGCGGTCCTGGACGCCCACGAGGAGGAGCCGGTGCTGCGTACGGCGCAGACCAAGGAGCTGGCCTATCTCGCGTCAGCGGCCGGACTCGGCGACCTGACCGATCCGGCGGCAGTACGGCTCGGGCGGGAGATCCGGTCGGACGCCCGTCGCGGGTTCGACGTCGGCGAGGTCCCCGATCAGGTCCCGGCCGGCTGGGTCGCCCGCGTGCTGCGAGCCCTCGCGGCCTGACCGAAGGGACACCTGGCGTCTGCGAGGATGGCGGCGTGTCGACTGCGCCGAGTGTCTCCCACTCCATCACGGTTCGTCTCGAAGTTCCCGCCGGAGGCGCCGCGGTCAGCCTGCTGACCAGCGCTGTCGAGAAGGCCGGGGGAGTCGTCACGGCACTCGACGTCACGTCGTCGGCGCCGGACCGGCTGAGTATCGACGTGACCTGCGCGGCCAGCGACACCAGCCACGTCACGCACATCGTCGACTCCCTGCGCGCGCTTCCGGGCGTCACGGTCCACAAGGTCTCGGACCGGACGTTCCTGATGCATCTCGGCGGCACCATCGAGATGCAGAGCAAGCACCCGATCCGCAATCGCGACGATCTCTCGATGGTCTACACGCCCGGGGTGGCCCGGGTGAGCGAGGCGATCGCGGCGAACCCCGAGGACGCTCGCCGGCTGACGATCAAGCGCAACGCCGTGGCGGTCGTGACGGACGGATCGGCCATCCTGGGCCTCGGCAACCTGGGCGCCGCCGCCGCACTGCCGGTGATGGAGGGCAAGTCGGCGCTGTTCAAGCGCTTCGGCGACATCGACGCCTGGCCGCTGTGCCTCGACACCCAGGACGTCGACGAGATCGTCTCGATCGTGGCCGCCATCTCCCCGGGCTTCGCCGGCATCAACCTGGAGGACATCTCGGCGCCGCGCTGCTTCGAGATCGAGGCCCGGCTGCGAGAGCGGCTGGACATCCCGGTCTTCCACGACGACCAGCACGGCACGGCGATCGTCGTACTCGCCGCATTGACCAATGCGCTGCGGGTCGTGGGCAAGCGGCTCGACGACGTCCGCCTGGTCATGTCGGGAGCGGGCGCCGCCGGTACGGCCATCCTTCGGCTGCTGCTCGAGGCCGGCCTACGGCGGGTCACGGTCGTCGACATCGACGGCATCATCTACAAGGGCCGGGACGGCCTGGACGAGTCGCTGCAGTGGATCGCCGAGCACACCAACGCCGAGGGCATGACCGGGACGCTGCGCGACGCGATCCACGGCGCGGATGCCTTCGTCGGCGTCTCGGCGCCCAACCTGCTGACCGGCGACGACATCGCGACCATGACCGACGACGCCATCGTCTTCGCGCTGGCCAACCCGGTCCCGGAGGTCGATCCCGTGGTCGCCAGCCAGCACGCGGCCGTGGTGGCGACCGGACGGTCGGACACGCCCAACCAGATCAACAACGTGCTCGCGTTCCCCGGTGTCTTCCGCGGCCTGCTGGACGCTCACAGCCGCTCGATCGACCACAGCCTGATGGTCGCCGCGGCCGAGGCCATCGCGTCGGTCGTGACCGAGGACGAGCTCAATCCGCACTACATCATCCCGTCGGTCTTCAACGCCGACGTCCATCACGCGGTGGCGACCGCCGTCCGCGACGCGGC